>JBFWQN010000311.1:0-6564 GCA_050249405.1 Hyphomicrobiaceae bacterium
GAGCGCTATGTCATCGCCTACCGCGTGCCGAACGAGTTCGCCCCCGGAACCTCGCGTGGTGACCGCGAGCGTTTCATCGTGGCACGCTATATCCACATCGCGACGGGCTACCCGGCGTCGAACTTCCTCCCCGACTTGCAGGAGTTCAAGCGTGCGCATCCCGACGTGGGCGCCGTGGTCAATGCCTACGAGGAGCACGACGAGATCTACAAGACGCTCGAGCAGAAGGGCGGCACCGTGCTGATCCGCGGCCGCGGCATCGTCGCTTCGCGCGTCATCCAGCGCGTCTGGGAGGCGCGCAAGAAGAACAAGGCCATCCAGCTCCTGCACCTCAATCGTAGCGCCGTGAGCGAGGGCGCGAAATGGGATCTCTCCCGCCGCCCGGTTCGCGCCGACGTGCAGCAGCAGCCCTTCAACTGGCCGAAGTCGGCCTGGGGTGGCACGTTGAGGAAGTTGCTCGAGCAGTCGCCACCCGAGCGCCGGGCCGAGCTGATGCGCACCTGGGGCGGCACCACCACCGCCGACCGCGACGACTGGAACAAGATCATCGAGGATGGCAAGCGCGAGGGCTGGTACAAGTCCTTCTATGGCACCGTCGGCGCGATGTCCTACCAGGACGGGCAGGTGGTGACTCGCCTCGAGGGCAAGGAGAAGTTCCAGGAGGCGCTCGACCTGACCGCCGACTACGTGATCGATTGCACCGGGCTCGTCGCACGCATCGACGAGACGCCGCTGCTAGCCGACCTCATCCGCATCTACGACCTGCCCCGCAACAAGGCGGCCGGCACCGGTCCGGAGCTCAGTCTTGCCGGCCTCGCGGTTTCCAACTCGTTCGAGGTGGCGGGTTTGCAGAATGGCCGCGGGCGCACCTGGGCGGCCGGTGTCGTGACGGCGAACGGCCCCTACGCGGCCGTCGACAGCTTCCTCGGCCTGCAATACGCCGCCTTGCGCTCGGTCGACCATCTCGGCCTTCTGCGCGCTCCGCATGTCAGGCGCTTCGGCCCGCGCCGGTCCTTCGGCCAATGGATCAGGTGGTGCCTCGGTCGCTCTCCCGGCTGAGCCGAAACGTCATCACCTGAACAGCACGAACCGATCTTTCATCCAAGACTGACGCCACGAGAGATACGAGCCCATGACCCCGACCCTGCTCGGCCGCTGGCATACCCGGCTCATCCTGTTCTTCTTCATCGGCCTGCCGATCACGTTCCTCTACGCGTGGTACCTGGCGGCCTGGAATCTCTCCACGGTCTATACGCTGGCGTGGCCGTTCAACGACGTGTGGCTGCGCCTGCCGCCGCTCGAGCTCTCGATTTTCCAGGACCCCTTCAAGTTCATCGGCGCGTTGTTGATCCTGGGTCTCGTGCTGGACGTGCTCTATATCCAGATTCAGCGCTTCCATTGGGACCAGGACTGGCCTTTCGCCTATCAGGCCTTCTTCTCCTGGGTCGAGTTCTTCATCGTGTTCTACGCGATGGACTTCGGTCTTCTCGATTTCATGTTCCCCGACGGCCGCATCCCGTTCATGACGGCGATCTGGCACTTCTCGTGGGTGTTCCTGTTCTCGTTCATCGGGGTTCTGGCGCTGGTGCAGCTCTTCCTCATTCGCTGGCGCTTCAAGGGCGGTGAGCTCGGCAGGCACCCCATTCGCTGAGCCCATCGGCCGAATGCAGAAAGCCGAAAGGCCCGGCGCTGAGCTGCCGGGCCCTTCGTTTGCGCTTTGGCATACGGGCATTGGCACGCGAATAGCGCTTCAGGCCGCGCTCTTAACCTCGACCGTGATCTTCTGCGCCGCATCCTCGAGATTGTCGGCGGCGACGATCTTGAGGCCGGACTTGGCCATGATCTCCTTGCCGAGCTCGACGTTGGTGCCTTCCAGGCGCACCACCAGCGGCACTTTCACGCCGAGCTCGCGGGCCGCCGCGACGACGCCTTCCGCGATGATATCGCAGCGCATGATGCCGCCGAAGATGTTGACCAGAATGCCGTTCACGTTCGGATCGTTGAGGATGATCTTGAAGGCCTCGCGCACCTTCTCTTTCGAGGCCGAGCCGCCGACATCCAGGAAGTTGGCGGGCTCCAGACCGTACAGCTTGATGATGTCCATCGTCGACATGGCAAGGCCGGCGCCGTTGACCAGGCAGCCGATGGTGCCGTCGAGCTTGACGTAGGCGAGGTCGTGCTTCGAGGCCTCGATCTCGGCGGGATCCTCCTCGGTGAGGTCTCGCAGCGCGACGATCTCCTTGTGCCGGAACAGCGCGTTGGAATCGAAGTTCATCTTGCCGTCGAGCGCGACCAGCTTGCCGTCCTTGGTCACCACCAGAGGGTTGATCTCGAGGAGGCTCATGTCCTTCTCGGTGAACATCCGGTAGAGGTTGCCGGCCATCCTCGTCATCTGGTTGACCTGATCGCCTTCGAGGCCGAGCGCGAAGGCGAGCTTCCTGCCGTGGAAGCTGGAATAGCCGGAGGCCGGATCGATGGAGAAGGTGTGGATCTTGTCCGGCGTGTCGTGGGCCACCTTCTCGATGTCCATGCCGCCCTCGGTCGAGGCGATGAAGGCGACGCGGCTGGTTGAGCGGTCGACCAGCATGGAGAGGTAGAGCTCCCGCGCGATCGGGCTGCCCTGCTCGACGTAGAGCCTGTTCACCTGCTTGCCGTGCGGTCCCGTCTGCAGTGTGACGAGCGTCCGGCCCAGCATCTGCGAAGCGAACGTGCGCACCTCGTCGACCGACCTCGCCAGCCGGACGCCACCGCCCTTGCCCGCCTCGGCCTCCTTGAACGTGCCCTTGCCGCGCCCGCCCGCGTGGATCTGCGCTTTCACCACCCAGACCGGGCCAGGCAGCTTCTTGGCTGCCTCGACCGCCTCCTCCACCGAGAACGCGGGATGTCCCTCGCCGGTGGCGATGCCGTATTGGCGATAAAGCTCTTTCGCCTGATACTCGTGGATGTTCATCGTCACCGCCGTGTGTTGCGTGGTGTTCGCTTCGCCATTGGCTTGTGCGCCAACGGGCGATCCAGATCAAGCCGCCGCGGTGTGGAAGGCGCACCGCGCGCGTGGTATGTGTGAAAGCTTGTTCACGCGTTGGCGTGGAACGCCTCTGCCCGCGATTGACGATTCGGCAACGCACCGGCCCTAGGCTGATCGACCATCGTCGCGTAGGGAATCGAGGAACGGTTATGCGTGGCCTATTGCTGCTCCTCGCGGTGGTCGCGCCGATCGTCCTGGCGAGCCCCGCATTCTGGTGGCTGATGGGAGCCGAGCTCGGCGCCTCGCCGGTCACCGCCATCGAGGCGGACGGAACGCCGACCCAATCCTTGATCGGCCCAAAGGCCCCGTGGCCCGATTGGGCGCTCACGCCCGACGACACGAGGCTGACCGTCCGTGCCTGGTTCAAGCCGACGCCGCCCCGGCCGGAAACGGGCTTCGGCGAGATCGCGTTCGCAGGCGATGGCCGCCGGGTCGCGGGCGCCTATGCAGCCAAGTTGCGCAACGAAGGCTGGATCGTCGAGACATGGCTGTTCCGGTCGACGTATCCGTCGCTGCCGCCGCGTCCTTACGTCGTGTGCCAGTTGGAGGCCCGGCGGCCGGAGGGCGATTTGCGCGTGTTGTCGGCCGGCTTCGACACCGGAGACGCTTCGGGAGCGGGGCGCCTGCACTGGTGGTCCACCACACCCGTCGACGCGATCAGGCTACCGCGTGACGAGCCCTGCTGAAGGCTCGTTCCTCCCAGGGTGATCGTCCGCTGCCGGCCGCATCTGCCGTGGCCCGGCGGGGCCCTGGAGCCGTTGCGGGCGTCTCCGCTCAGGCCTTGCCCGCATCGATCGCCGTCTGGGCCACTCGTGTTGCCCGCTGCTGCACGCCCAAATCCAGGCTGGTCATGCGCTCGGCCACGGCCGCGTCGAGGGCGTCGGTCCACACGCCGCACGCGAGCCGCGCATAGTGGCGGAGGTGGCCGTTCCACAGCTTGCCGTCGATGGCATCGAGCACCACCCGGCCGAGCCGCTCCCGCTGGCGATCGCCGAGCGGAATGCGTTTCAGGTGCCGGATCAGCATCTGCTTCTCGTAGCCCGAGCGGAAGAACCGCGGATCGGCCTCGAGGAAGGCGATGGCCGCCTCGACGAAGCGCGGGTTGGCCCGCGCGAGATTGGCGAAGAATTGCGGATCGGACGAGGGCAGCGCGGCGGCCACCGCCGCGTGGAACGTCCTCAGCAGGCCATCGTAGGCAACCGGATCGCGCTCGCGCAATCTGGTCGCAAAGGCCGTCGTGACCGCCTCATGCGCGCGGCGTGCCGCCGCTCCGCGGTTGCGAAAGTGCTCGGCCGTGCGTGCCGCATTGGTCACGGGATGCCACCGGGCTGCCGGAAGCAGCAAATGCCGGTGGCACCATGACCACCGGCACCCGCGCCCCGGACGTCACGCACCCAGCTGCGGCGCGATCGTTTTGCAGGCGTCGATCAAACCCTTCACGCTCTCGACCGACTTCATGAACATCTGCCGCTCGGCCGAGTTGAGGTCGATCTCGACGATGCGCTCGACACCGTTGGCGCCGATCACCACCGGCACGCCGACGTACATGCCCTTCACGCCGTACTCGCCGTTCAGATAGGCGGCGCACGGCAGGATGCGGCGCTTGTCCTTGAGATAGCTCTCGGCCATTTGGATCGCCGAGGAGGCCGGCGCATAGAATGCCGAGCCGGTCTTCAGCAGCGCCACGATCTCGCCGCCGCCCTTGCGCGTGCGGTCGACGATCTGGTCGAGCTTCTCCTGCGTGATCCAGCGCATCTTGACGAGGTCGGGGAGCGGCACGCCGCCGACCGACGAGTAGCGCACCAGCGGCACCATGTCGTCACCGTGGCCACCGAGCACGAAGGCCGCCACGTCCTCGACGGAGACCTTCATCTCCTCGGCGAGGAACATGCGGAAACGGCCGGTGTCGAGCACGCCGGCCATGCCGATCACTTTGTTCTTGGGCAGGCCGCAGGCCTTCTGCAGCGCCCACACCATGGCGTCGAGCGGATTGGTGATGCAGATCACGAAGGCATTCGGCGCGTATTTCTTGATGCCGGCACCCACCTGCTCCATCACCTTGAGATTGATGCCGAGGAGGTCGTCGCGGCTCATGCCGGGCTTGCGCGGCACACCGGCGGTGACGATGACCACCTCGGCACCCTCGATGTCGGCATAGGCACTGGTGCCCTTCATGGTCGAATCGAAGCCTTCCACGGCTCCCGACTGCATGATGTCCAGCGACTTGCCGGCGGGCATGCCCTCGGCCACGTCGAACAGCACCACGTCGCCGAGCTCCTTCAACCCCACGAGATGGGCGAGCGTGCCGCCGATCATGCCGGCGCCCACGAGGGCGATCTTGGTGCGTGCCATGTTTGTCTCCGTCGGGACGTTGGGGCTGTCGTGAGAGCGGCCGTGGCGCGGAACAATCACCCCGTCGACGGCGCTGAGCCGAGTGTCCGATTAGCTCGAATTGCGGGAGGCGGCAAGACGACCCCGCGTTCCGTGAGCAACGGCACGAGGAGATCGGCATGACCGGCTCGGCGCCGGCCGGCATGCGGAACGATGCCTGCTGAGCCATTGACCGGCCGCGCGCTGCATGGCCAATGACGGCCAGCGAGACCGTTCGTGCACGACCGACACGAGGAGACGAGACATGACCGCTCTGCTCACCCGCCGCCACGCCTTGCAGCTTGCAGGCGCAGCCGTCGCCACTGCGGCCTTGCCCGGGGCCGTCGTGGCACAGGCCAAATTCTTCCGCATTGGCACCGGCGGCACCGCGGGCACCTACTACCCTGTAGGTGGCCTCATCGCCAACGCCATCTCCGACGCCAACCTGAACGTCAGCGCCGTCGCGTCGAACGGCTCCGTCGCCAACGTCAATGGCATCGTCGGTGGCTCGATGGAATCGGGCTTCGCTCAGGCCGACGTCAGCACTTGGGCCTATACCGGCACCGGCATCTACCAGGGCAAGCCCAGGGTCGAGGAGTTGCGGGCCATCTGCAACCTCTACCCGGAGACCGTGCACGTCGTCGTCAAGAAGGGGTTGAGCCTCAAGTCCGTGGCCGACCTCAAGGGCAAGCGCGTCTCGATCGACGAGCCGGGCTCCGGCACCATCGTCAACGCCAAGGCCATTCTCGCCGCCTACGGCATCAAGGATGGCGACTACAAGGCCGAGAACCTGAAGCAGGCCCCCTCGGCCGAGAAGCTCAAGGATGGCAGCCTCGACGCCTTCTTCGTGACGGGCGGCTACCCGGTGGCGGCGATCAGCGAGCTCGCCACGACGACCGGAATCGATCTCCTGCCGATCACGGGCGCCGAGGCCGACAAGCTGCGCGCGGATTTCAAGTTCTTCGCGGCCGACTCGATTCCGGAGGGCGTCTATAAGGATGTGAAGGGTGTCGCCACCATCTCGGTCGGTGCGCAGTGGGTGACGTCGTCCAAAATCGACGCCGATCTCGTCTATGCCGTCACCAAGGGACTGTGGAGCGACAAGACCCGCGCGGCGCTCGATGCCGGCCACGCCAAAGGCAAGTCGATCACCAAGGCAACCGCGCTGA
>JBFWQN010000312.1:0-6558 GCA_050249405.1 Hyphomicrobiaceae bacterium
GCAGGGGATCAAGGCGGCGCTGACGCCAGCCGATGTCGACGCGGCGCTGCGCGGAGAGCCCCGGATCGTCCTCGCCATCGAGGGCGCAAGCTTCATCGAGGGCGATCCGGGCCGCGTGAAGCTCGCCTACGACGCGGGCGTGCGGCACATTCAGCTCGTGCATTTCATCAGGAATACGCTCGGCGACTTCCAGACCGAGCCGCCCGAGCATGGCGGCCTGAGCGGGCTGGGCCGCGAGGTGATCGCCGAGTGCAACCGCCTCGGCATCCTGGTCGACCTGGCGCATGCCACGCCGAAGCTGGTGATTGCCGCACTCGGCGCCTCGAGGAGTGCCCCGGTCTGGTCCCACAGCTCCGTGACGGCCGGCCCGGCGCCGCATCCCGGGCTCATCATTTGGCGAGCCCGGCAGCTGCAGCTGGAGACGGCCAAGGCGATCGCGACGGCGGGCGGCGTGGTCGGTCTCTGGGTCTTCACGGGTGACGTCGGCAAGACGACCGAGGCGTACGGACAGCGACTGCTGCAGATGGCCGACTGGCTCGGTGACGCGCACGTCGCCTTCGGCACGGACATCAACGGCCTCGGACCCAATTACATTCTGCGCACATACGCCGAGTTGCGCCGGGTGGTCGAGACATGGCAGCAGCAGGGAGTGCCCGAGGCTCGTATCCGGCGTATCGCGAGCGAGAATTATGCCCGCGTTCTGCGCGCAGCCATGCTCGCTCGGACTGCCTGATGAGAGCCTCGACATCGAGCGCCGCCCTCGGGCAGCGCATTGGCGGCTACGCCTCAGGGCGGGCAGTGTACCCGGGCCGGACACCGTGATACTCAGCAGCGGCTGAATCGCCCTTGGTTGAATCACTTTCACTGGACATCGACATGCGCCCACCCTTGCGACTTGGAGTGGCCGGACTGGGGACGGTCGGCGCCGGCTTGCTGCGCCTTCTGGAAGCGCACAGCGACCGCTTGGCCATTGCGCTCCAGCGGCGCATCGAGGTCGTCGCCGTGTCGGCACGCGACCGCAGCCGGAATCGCGGGGTCGACCTGAGCCGCTTCGAGTGGTTCGACAATGCAGCCGAGCTCGCCGTCCATCCGGGGATCGACGTCTTCGTGGAGCTGATCGGCGGCCACGAGGGCGTGGCGCGGAGCGCCGTCCAGGCGGCACTCGCAGCCGGCAAGCACGTGGTCACTGCCAACAAGGCGTTGCTCGCCCGCTACGGTGTGGAGCTCGCCACGCTCGCCGAATCGAAGGGCGTCGAGCTCAACTTCGAGGCAGCTGTGGCCGGCGGCATCCCGGTGATCAAGACGCTGCGCGAATCCCTCGCAGGCAATGGCGTCTCGCGCGTCTACGGCATCCTCAACGGCACCTGCAACTACATCCTCACAGCCATGACGGACGAGGGGCGCGCCTTCGACGACGTTCTGGCCGAGGCTCAGGCCAAGGGCTATGCCGAGGCCGACCCCACCTTCGACATCGGCGGCTTCGACGCGGCTCACAAGCTCGCCCTGGTGACGAGCCTCGCGTTCGGCACTCAGGTCGCCTTCGACCAGATCGAGGTGCAGGGCATCGAGAGCATCACGGCGGCCGACATCGATGCCGCGGACGAGCTCGGCTACCGCATCAAGCTGCTCGGTGTGGCGGTGCAGACCCCCAGCGGCATCGAGCAGCGGGTGCATCCGGCCCTGGTGCCCGAGCACTCGGCCGTCGCCGAGGTGTCGGGCGTCACCAACTGCGTGGCGATCGATGCCGACTTCGTCGGCACGCTGTTGATGATCGGCCCCGGTGCAGGCGCCAAGGCCACGGCCTCCTCGGTCGCCTCCGACATCATCGACATCGCCATCGGCGGCGTCATGCCGCCGTTCCGTGTGCCAGCCGCCAGGCTTCAACCATTCCGACAAGCCAAGCTTGGCGAACATCAGGGCGCCTATTATGTCCGTCTCCTGGTCGAGGATCGGCCGGGGGTGATGGCTTTCATGACCAAGGAGCTCGCCGACCGGGGCATCTCGCTCGAGAGCGTGGTTCAGCGCCGGCCCAAGAAGGAGCTTGGCAGCACCGAGCCCCGGCACACGCCCGGCGAGCCGGCGCAAGTCGTGCTGACCACGCACGAGACGACCGAGCCCGCCATCCGGGGCGCGCTCGCGGCGATCGAGGCGGGTGGTTTCATCAAGGCCAAGCCGCAGTTGATCCGCATTGAGACTTTGTAGACATAGCCCTTGCCTCGTCGATGTGCTTCGATCGGGCGAGCAGCGCGACACACGAAAGCTGGAGGAGGCGGGTCCATGGCATTGAGCACGAAGGGCGGGTTGGACAGGGTGCTGGTGCTCGAGGTGGCACGCGTCACCGAGGCGGCGGCCATCGCGGCAGCTCGGCTCAGGGGCCAGGGCAACAACAAGGGCGCCGACAAGGCCGCGGTCGACGCCATGCGGCGCGAGCTCGGCAAGCTCGCCATCCGCGGCAAGGTCGTGATCGGCGAAGGCGAGATGGACGAGGCGCCGATGCTCTACATCGGCGAGGAGGTGGGCACGGGAGACGGCCCACGGGTCGATATCGCTGTCGATCCGCTCGAAGGCACCACCATCTGTGCCAAGGACATGCCTAACTCGCTGGCCGTGATCGCCATCGCCGAGGCGGGTGGCCTGCTCAATGCTCCCGACATGTATATGGACAAGATCGCCATCGGGCCCGGCTATCCGGACGGCATCATCGACCTCGACCGGCCGGTGGCCGACGTCATCGCCGACCTCGCCAGGGTCAAGGGCGTGCCCAATCGCGAGATCACGGCCTGCATTCTCGACCGGCCGCGCCACCAGGATCTGATCGACCAGGTCCGCAAGGCGGGGGCTGGCGTTCGTCTCATTCCGGACGGCGACATCGCCGGTGTGATCTGGACCACCGACCCCGAGCAGACGGGTATCGACGTCTACTTGGGCTCCGGCGGTGCTCCGGAGGGCGTGCTGGCGGCGGCTGCGCTACGGTGCATCGGCGGCCAGATGCAGGGCCGCCTGTCACCCGAGCGGCACTCCGAGAAGGAGCGCCCCGAGCTGATCGCACGCGCCGCGAAGATGGGCATCGCCGACATCCGCCGGAAATACTCGATGGCCGATATGGCGGCCGACGACGTGATCTTCTCGGCGACGGGCGTAACGTCGGGCTCGCTGCTCGAGGGCGTCCGGTTCCACGGCGAGTTCGCCGAGACCGAGACCGTGGTCATGCGCTCGAAGACGGGCACCGTGCGGCGCATCAAGACCACCTTCCGCGATCTGCCGATGAAGGGCTGGGGCTGAGCGACGCTCGGCGGCCCGGAGCTGCCGTCGGCACGCGGCCGGCGGCAAACTCCCGGCCGGCTTTTTCAGAACCGGAGCCGGTTGGCCCGGATCACTTGCGGCAATGCCTTCACCTGCGCCAGCACCGCATCCGAGATCGGCTCGTCGAGAGCCACGAGGCAGATGGCATCGCCACCCGGCTTGTCGCGACCGAGGTTGAAGGTCGCGATGTTGACGCCCGCCTCGCCCATCAGCGTGCCGAAACGGCCGATGAAGCCGGGCTTGTCGGCGTTGCGAACGAACAGCATGTCCGGCGACACCTCGAACTCCATGTCGATGTCGCGCACCTGGATGAAGCGCGGCCGCCCGTCCGAGAACACGGTGCCCCCGACCGAGCGGTCATACTTGTCGGTCTTCACGGTCAGCTTGACGTAGCTCTCGTAGGTGCCGTCCTGGCTGCGTGTCGTCGTCTCGATCCGGACGCCGCGCTGCTCCGCCAGCGACACGGCCGAGACCATGTTCACGCCGTCGCCCATATGCCACTTGAGCACGCTCGCCACGGCAGCAGCCGTGATCGGCTTGACGTTGAGCTCGGCCACCGCACCGGAATACTCGATGGTGATGCCCTTGATGCTCGTCTCGGTGAGCTGGCCGGCGAACGAGCCCAGCTGCTCAGCAAGCTTGACGTAGGGCCTGAGCCGCGGCGCCTCCTCCGACGTGATCGATGGAAAGTTGACCGCGTTCGAGATGGCGCCCTTCAGCAGATAAGCCGACATCTGCTCGGCAACCTGCAGCGCCACGTTCTCCTGCGCCTCGCTGGTGGCCGCGCCGAGATGGGGCGTGCAGATCAGGTTCGGCGCGCCGAACAGCGCATTCTTCGTCGCCGGCTCCTCCTCGAACACGTCGAGGGCGGCGCCTGCGACATGGCCCGACTCGAGCGCCTCGAGAAGGGCCGTCTCGTCGACGAGGCCTCCACGCGCACAATTGACGATGCGCACCCCCGGCTTCATGCGTGCGAAGGACGCCGGCCCGACGATGCCGCGGGTGCGGTCCGTGAGGGGCGTATGCAGCGTGATGAAGTCCGCGCGCGCGAGCAGCTCGGCGAGCTCCACTTTCTGGACCCCGATCTCGAGCGCCCGCTCCTCCGACAGGAACGGATCGTAGGCGATGACCTTCATCCGCAGGCCGATGCCCCGGTCGGCGACGATCGAGCCGATATTGCCGCAGCCAATGACGCCGAGCACCTTGCCGAACAGCTCGACGCCCATGAAGCGGGACTTCTCCCACTTGCCGGCCTGGGTCGAGCGGTCGGCCTCGGGAATCTGGCGGGCGAGCGCCATCATCATCGCGATGGCGTGCTCGGCCGTGGTGATCGAGTTTCCGAAGGGCGTGTTCATGACGATCACGCCGCGCGCCGTGGCCGACCTCACGTCCACATTGTCGACGCCGATGCCGGCGCGGCCGATCACCTTCAGGTTGGTCGCTGCCTTGAGCAGCTTCTCGGTGACCTTCGTCGCCGAGCGGATGGCGAGCCCGTCGAACTCGGGGATCAGCTTCTCGAGCCGCTCTTTGTCCTTGCCGAGCTTCGGCTCGAACGTCACCTCGATGCCATTGTCCTTGAAGATGGCGACGGCGGCGGGCGAGAGCTCGTCGGAGATCAGCACTTTCGGTGACATGTTTCCCTCGTGTCGCTGCGGCCGGTTCAGGGCCGGAATGGGGCTCGGAGCGGCGTGCCCCGCCGCTCCGTCTTCCGTGTCAGGCGACCGTGTCGGCGGTCGGACGGTAGGCCGAGAGCAGTGCCCCACAGGCCGCCTCGCATTTGCGGCAGGCATCGGCGCACACCCGGCAGTGCTCGTGGCGCGAGGCGTGCTTCTCGCATTCCTCGGCGCAGATGCGGGCGGCCACGCCCAGGCTCTCCAGCTGCCGCTCCCAGATCATCGGGTTCGACGGCAGCCGGCGCGAGAGCAGGCGGCCCGTCACCCCCGCGATGTCGGAGCACTCGCCGTTGACGCGGATGCAGCGCGCGAGCGGCGCGGGATCGCTCTCGGCGAGGCAGGCGTCGGCGCAGGCGACCGTCGTCTGCGCGCAGTCGAAACACGCCTCGATGCACTGGATCAGCGGCAGCGACGCGTCGGTCGTGGTGCCGCGGTGGGTCTTCATGATCTCGAGGATGTGCATGGTCGTCTCCTTGGGGCTTCAACTCCCCAAAGAACGCGAGACGCGGATCGGACGATCCGGGGCGAGGCGGCAGTCGTCAGGCTGCCTTCGGCAATGCGGCCACCTCGGCGGCATAGGCCCAGTCGAGCCAGGCTGTCAGCGCCTCGACATCCGACCGCTCCACGGTCGCGCCGCACCAGATGCGGAACGAGGCCGGCGCGTCGCGATGGTTGGCGATGTCCAGGGCCACGCCCTCCTTCTCGAGGCGCGAGGCGACGGCTTTGACCAGTGCCAGCTGCTGCTCGGAGGGCAGGCTCGCGACGGCCGGGTCGGCCAGCTTCAGGCAAACGCTCGTGTTCGAGCGGGTGGCCGGATCCTCGGCGAGATTGGCGATCCAGGGCGTGCGCGCGGCCCAATCGAACAGCACCTGGGCATTCCCGTCCGCCCGTGCCAGCAGCCCCGGCAGGCCGCCGATACGCTCTGCCCAAGCCAGCGCATCGAGGTAGTCCTCGACCGCCAGCATGGAGGGCGTGTTGATGGTCTCGCCCTCGAACACGCCCTTGTTGATCTTGCCACCCTTGGTCAGCCGGAAGACCTTGGGCAGCGGCCACTTCGGCGTGTAGCTCTCGAGCCGGGCGACGGCGCGCGGCGACAGGATCAGCATGCCGTGTGCCGCCTCGCCCCCGAGCACCTTCTGCCAGGAGAAGGTGAGCACGTCGATTTTCGGCCAGTCGATCGCCTGCGCGAAAACGGCCGACGTCGCATCGACGAAGGTGAGGCCGGCGCGGTCGTCCGGAATCCAGTCGTAGTTCGGCACCCGCACACCCGCCGTCGTGCCGTTCGCGGTGAAGATCACGTCCCGCGCGAAATCGACCTTCGAGAGGTCCGGCAGCTTGCCGTAGGCCACATCCGTGACGCGCACGTCGGGGAGCTTCAGCTGCTTGACGATGTCCGTCACCCAGCCCTGGCCGAAACTCTCCCAGGAGAGCGCCTCGACGCCTCGCGCGCCGAGCATGGTCCATAGTGCCATCTCGAATGCGCCCGTGTCGGAGGCCGGCACAATGGCGCAGAGATAGTCCTTCGGCAGACCGAGGAGCGTTTTCGTTTTGTCGATGGAGAGCTTCAGTCGGGCCTTGCCCT
>JBFWQN010000313.1:0-6524 GCA_050249405.1 Hyphomicrobiaceae bacterium
GCCATGATGGCCTCGTCGTCGCGGCCGACCGGGCGGAGCACGACCTTCACGACCCCGTTGTCGACGTACTCGGCGATGCGCTGGACGATGTCGGCGGCCTCACCCACGGCGAAATAGCCCGCCGGGTCGCGTTTGGTGCGACGCTGCTAGCCGTCCCGAGCGCGATCGAGCACGGGATCGCCTACCCGCCCGCAGTAGAACGGGAAGCCGGCGCCGTAGTGGTCGGCGTCGATAGTGCGGCCGTACTTGGGGGCCGCCGCCTTGATGGCCGCCACCACCTTGCCGGCGAGCTCCGGCGTCTCGGGGCCCGCCTGCCAGCCCGTGCCGACGCGGGCCGTGCGCTCGATGGCCGCCTCGGAGTTGCCGCCGATCCACATCGGAATGTCGGGTTGCACAGGCCGCGGAGAGATCGAGGCGCCTTTCAGCTTGTAGTGCTTGCCGTCGAAATCGACGCTTTCCTCGGTCCACAGGCGCTTGATGATCTCGAGCCCCTCGTCGGTCCGCGAGCCACGGCCCTTGGTGTCGAGGCCGAGCGCCTTCCATTCGGGCGCTGCGGGGCTGCCGACGCCGAACGCCGGCAGCAGGCGCCCCTCGGACAGCACGTCGATGGTGGCGCACTGCTTGGCGACCAGAATGGGATCGCGAAGTGCCAGCGAGACGACATTCATGCCGAATTTGAGCCGCTTGGTGCGGCCAGCCACGGCGGCGATGGCGGTCATGCACTCGAGGATCGGCTCTCGGCTGACGACGCGGTCCGTCTGCCAGAAGCTGTCTATGCCGCCCTCCTCGCAGAGGTCGACCCAGCGCCAATAAGCGGCGGCCGAAGAGAATGGGAAATCCATGAGGCCGAGGCCGACTGCGACGGTCATTTTGCGCGCTCCTGTGCCTGCATCGCACACGCCATCGTAAACAGACTTCGCGCACCGGCGCCAACGGGTGCGGCCCGGCGGCCCTTGCATCCAGAGGCAGCGGCGCATTCAATCGGGCAACGACAGCGGGGAGGAACGCATGGCCGAAGGCCGAGGGGACGAGATTCCATACATGCTGCGCACGCGGGCCTACTACCGCGCGCTCGGCTACGACAACGACTACGTGTGGGCCCACTTCGACGACGTGCCGTTCACGCGGCCCACGAAGCCGCTCTCGGAGATGCGGGTCGCGCTCGTCACGACGGCCGGCCCTCCGGACCGATCGAACAGGGACGCGAAAGGCCGCAAACAGGTCTGGTTCGGCGACGTGTCGTCACCGCCCGCGACCTTCGACACGGATCTCGCGTGGGACAAGGAGTCGACGCACACCGACGACCGCGAGACGTTCCTCCCCATCGACTCGATGCGTCGCTTGGTCGACAGGGGTGTGGTCGGCAGCCTAGCGCCCCATTTCTCCGGCGTGCCCACCGACTACAGTCACGCCAAGACGCTCACCGTGGATGCGCCCAAGATCCTCGATCGCATCCGGAAGGACGGCGCCGACGCCGCCCTACTGACAGCCCTTTGACCGGTGTGTCACCAGACCGTGAGTCTGGCTGCCCGGCACCTCGAGGAGAACGGCATCCCGACCGTCATCATCGGCTCGGCGCGGGACATCGTCGAGCATTGCGGCGTGCCCCGCTTTTTCCTATCGGACTTCCCGCTCGGCAATCCGTGCGGGCATCCGTGGGACAAGGACATGCAGACTGAGACGGTGCGGCTCGGCCTGTCGCTGCTCGAGAGCGTGACGGGGCCACGCGCGACCGTGCGCTCGCCCTTCGAATGGAAGGACGATCCCGGCTGGCGTCTGCGCTATAATCGCATCGACCCTGCCGATCGCGAGAAGCTGCTCGCCATCGGCGACGCCCGCCGAGCGAAGCGCGGACAAGCACCGCGTCACGCCTGACGGGCTCATTGCCGATCGCGACAAGGAGCCGTCCATGACCGAGACCCGCGCCGCCGCTGCCCTGGAGAAAGTGAAATCCTACCAGGAGGCGCTGGTCGCGGTGCGCCGCGACATCCATGCGCATCCCGAGCTCGGCCTCGAGACGCACCGCACGGCGGAGATCGTGGCCAAGCTGCTCACGTCTTGGGGCATCGAGGTGCACCGCATGGTGGGCGGAGCGGGGGTGGTGGGCGTGCTGCGCAACGGCAACGGGCCGCGCTCGCTCGGGCTCAGGGCGGACATGGACGCGCTGCCGATCGTCGAGGCGACAGGGGCCGCCTACAAGAGCACCAAGCCCGGCGTGCAGCATGCCTGCGGCCACGACGGCCACACGACCATGCTGCTCGGCGCGGCGCGCTATCTCGCCGAGACGAAAGCATTCACGGGCACCGTCAACTTCATCTTCCAGCCTGGCGAGGAAGGAGCGGGCGGCGCGCTCGCCATGTTGGAGGAGGGGTTGCTCGAGAAATTCCCGGCGGACGAGCTCTACGGCATGCACAATCGGCCCGGCGCGCCGGTCGGCCACTTCTCGATCACGCCGGGCACGGGCATGGCCGGCGGGGCCTTCTTCGATGTGGTCGTGAAGGGGCGCGGCGCGCACGGCGCAACGCCCAGCAACGGCGTCGACCCCGTGGTCGCTGCCTGCCATATCGTGACGGCCCTGCAGACCGTCGTGGCCCGTAACCTGCCGCCCGGCGACATGGGCGTGCTCAGCGTCACCAAGATCGACGGCGGCGACGCCTACAACGTCATTCCCGAGACGGCACGCATGGGCGGCACCATCCGCGCCATGAAGCGAGAGACGCTATCGCTGATCGAGGCCGGCCTGAAACGGGTGGCGCCGAGCATTGCCGAGGGACTCGGAGCAAAGGCCGAGGTGGACTACCGGCTGATCTTCGCACCGCTGATCAACGCCCCGGAGCCGATGCGCGCCATCGCCGATGCCGCAGCCGAGATCGTCGGCGACGCCAACGTGGACCGCAACAAGCCGCCGGCCTCGGCCTCGGAAGATTTCGCGTTCATGCTGGAGAAGGTTCCGGGCGCCTACATCAATCTCGGCAATGGCGAGAAAAGCGCGCCGGTGCACAACGACAAGTACGACTTCAACGACGACGCCATTCCGTTCGGAGCGGCCATGCTCGCGCGGCTGGTGGAGCGTCGGCTGGTGCCGGAGGCGGCGGCAGGCTGAGTCGATCCTGATTCGGGTCGCATACGCCCAGGCCAGCCGGTAAAGCCGGTGTCATGACTGACACGCGCAAAAGGGCTGCCAGGGCGGCGGCGTCTCCCGAGCTCGCTGGTGGCCTCGACTGGGCCGCCATCGCGGCCGATCTCGATGCTCGCGGGGCAGCGACCACAGGAGCGATGCTCTCGCCCGCCGACTGCCGCGCACTCGCGGCACTTTACGACGAGGACGCGCCGTTCCGCTCGCGGGTCGTGATGGCGCGGCACGGTTTCGGCTCGGGCGAGTACAAGTATCTCGCCTATCCGCTGCCCGATCCGATCGCGTCGTTGCGCGCCGCGCTCTATCCGCGGCTGGCGCCCGTGGCCTCCCGCTGGATGGAGCGGATGGGCTCGGACGTGCGCTTTCCCCCAGAGCACGAGGCGTTTCTGGAGCGATGCCACGCCGCCGGGCAGCTGCGGCCGACACCGCTGCTGCTCCGCTACGAGGCCGGGGACTACAATTGCCTGCACCAGGACCTCTACGGCCCGACCGTGTTTCCGATCCAGGTGGCCATTCTACTTTCCGAGCCGGGCCGCGATTTCGAGGGGGGCGAGTTCGTGCTCGTCGAGCAGCGGCCGCGCATGCAATCGCGCGCCGAGGTGATCCCGCTACAGCAAGGCGAGGCGGTGATCTTCGCAGTGAACGAGCGGCCCGTGGCGGGCAGCAGAGGCGACTACCGCGTGAAGATGCGCCACGGCGTGAGCCGCATCCGCTCTGGCCAGCGCTTCACGCTGGGCGTGATCTTTCACGATGCGGCGTAAGAGAAGGAAACCGCTGAGGCGTACCTTGCGGCCTCCAAGAGATCCGGGGGCTGCTTCTACGTGTGTCACTCGTTCGCTTCGCCCGAAGAAGCGAATACCCATGCAGTTACACAAACAAGTCAATCACTCTTGTTGCTGTCTGGAGTTCTACGTACTCTTTCCCAGCCGTGGCCCGCTTCCGTCGTCGGTGGAAGCGGTTTATTGTCCGCTACTGTTGCATAGTTTGGCTTTCGGCCACCTCTTGGTCCCACTTCCTGATATATGCCGCCGTCGCGGCCGGTGTTTTCACCCGGTTTCTTAGCCATGCTTTCCTCATCATCGTGTATGATGACGTTAAGACAACTCTATTCCCACGAGCTTTTCTTCGTGTATTACGCAAGTGAAAATGGGCCTAAGGTGAAGTCACCTGCACCAAATTCGGAAAGCTTATCTCGCATCATCTAGTCTGCAAGTCTAAGTAGGCACGCACCTCACCGGCCCAAATGCACCAACCTAGCTGTGACTCTATTGTCGATTTTCCATAGTCATCGAACTTAACTCTAAAACCACGAGCACACCTGAACGTCGCAGGATTCTCGCCGTCGATCAAGCCCGCTCGTTTCCATGCAGATGCGGCGTAATCCGGAACAACTTCTTGCTTATCATGCGATTTAGTGGCGAGCAATTTTTCGGCAAACAACTTTCTCGCTTCCAAGGCTTTCGAATTTTGAGGATTTCTACGCTCATATTCATCGACATCGAGAAACCGCTTCTTAACTGCATATCCTGGAATGCCAACTCTTGCAGCAATCTCTGTTGCCTGCCGACTATCGACCAAGAGCGAACGCGGCGCGAATAGGGCTCGCGCTGCTGTCCACGCCTGTCTTTCGGCCGACTCTTCTCTTCGAAGAAAAGTTGCGGCTTGTGCTCCGTCTCGTGACTGCCTGGCTTTGAGGCCCCCTCCGCGGTGTAGGACCAAGTGAGATACTTCGTGCCCCCACAAGTACAGATACCGAGGCTGCCGCAGCCGAATGCCTTTGGCCACTTCCCGCGTAACAAAAATGGCATTTTGCGACGAGTCTGCGTAGGAACGGGCTCCTAACATTTTTGAACTTGACTGAACTTCCAGTTTGAACCCCAGCGCAGACAAAAATTCGTAGGGCTCTATGCGATCTTGCTCAAGGAGGCCCGATTGGGCGCGCAAAGCATTCATTGCGCGCTCAATCTCTGGAAGCGATTTTGGAGAAACAGGATAGTCATCGGGTATCGCACGCATTTGTATTTCCTAGACTTCCGCTTCTATACCGCTTCTACATTTGTCTTTTTTTCCTTCACGAACAGCCGCTGGTGCCGCCACAAGTTTCACATTTCAAGCAAGTGCCGTTGCGGACGAGCGTGAAGTTGCCGCACTCCTGGCAGCTCTCGCCCTCGTAGCCCTTGACCTTGGCCTCGCGGCGCAGCTCGGCAGTGGTGAGCGTCGCCTTGCTGTCCACCTTTACGGCACCCGGTCGGCCGAGGACCGTGCGCTCGACGGTGACGGCAGCATGTGCCGTCTCGGTGACGACGGTGGCCGTGGCCGCGCCCAGCTCGGCACGGATCTGCTTCAGGCGGGACATTGCCGCCTCGGGGCCGCCGGCAACCTCCATCTCCTCGGCCGGCAGGGCCGAAACCGCCGTATTGCCGCGCACCTCCAAGCGGCGCGCCTCCGGCACGACGAACACACTCGGCTGCAGGCCCCGCGTCAGGCCCTTGGAGACGAGGCGCGCCGCGGGCATGGCGGGCGGTGTCTCATCCTCGAGCTCCTCGTCCGACGAGCCGAGGCCGGTCTCGCCGACGATCTCGCGCGGATCGACATGCGCGAGGTCGTGACGCTCGAGATACGACACCGCCAGCTCGCGGAAGATGTAGTCGAGGATCGACGTGGCGTTCTTGATCGCCTCGTTGCCCTGCACCAGGCCTGCCGGCTCGAAGCGGGTGAACGTGAAGGCGTCCACATACTCCTCGAGGGGGACGCCGTATTGCAGGCCCAGCGAGATGGCGATGGCGAAATTGTTCATCAGCGAGCGGAAGGCGGCGCCTTCCTTGTGCATGTCGATGAAGATCTCGCCCAGGCGGCCGTCGTCGTACTCGCCGGTGCGCAGGTAGACCTTGTGGCCGCCGACCGTGGCCTTCTGGGTGTAGCCCTTGCGCCGCGAGGGCATCTTCTCGCGATCGCGGCTGCGCTCGATGATCCGCTCGACGATGCGCTCGGCCGTGAGCGCCGCACGGCTGGCCGCCGGCTTGTCGGCGGTGAGCTCGGCTGCGATCTCCTCGGCCTCCTCGACGTCGTCGGACAGGATCTGCGAGTTCAGCGGCTGCGACAGCTTGGAGCCGTCCCGATAGAGGGCGTTGGCCTTCAGCGCGAGCCGCCACGACAGCATGTAGGCCGACTTGCAATCCTCGACCGTCGCCTCGTTCGGCATGTTGATGGTCTTGGAGATGGCCCCCGAGATGAACGGCTGCGAGGCCGCCATCATGCGGATGTGGCTCTCGACCGAGAGATAGCGCTTGCACTTGCGGCCGCACGGATTGGCGCAATCGAAAATCGAGATGTGCTCGGCCTTCAGGTGCGGCGCGCCCTCGAGGGTCATCGACCCGCAGACGTGCTC
>JBFWQN010000314.1:0-6513 GCA_050249405.1 Hyphomicrobiaceae bacterium
GCAAGCCGTTCACGGCCAAGGACGTGAAATGCACGCTCGACTGGATCACGGGCAAGGTGCCCGACTACTTCCGCAAGAACCCGCGCAAGATCTGGTACACCAACGTCAAGGAGGTGACCGCTGACAGCGACTATCAGGCGACGTTTCACCTCGGGCGGCCGCAGCCTTCTCTCCTAGCGCTGCTCGCCTCGGGCTTCGGCGTCATCTATCCCTGCCACGTCGCGGCCAAGGACCAGCGCACCAGCCCGGTCGGCACCGGACCTTTCAAGTTCGTCGAGTTCAAGTCGAACGAGCGCGTCCGCGTGGTGCGCAATCCCGACTACTGGAGGAAGGGGCTGCCGTATCTCGACGGCATCGACTACACCATCGTCGGCAACCGCTCGACGCGCGTCCTCGGCCTGATCGCCGGCAAGTTCGAGCTGACGACGACGGGCGACATCACCGTGCCGATCATGAAGGACATCGCCGCCCAGGCGCCGCATATCGTGTGCACGCTCGGGCCGACCAACGTCTCGGTCAACCTGCTCATCAACGACAAGCGGCCGCCGCTCGACAACGTCGATCTCCGCCGTGCGATCTCGCTCGCCGTCGACCGCGAGGGCATGCTTACGATCACCTCGCACGGCGCGGCGAACGTCTCAGGGGTGATGATGTCGCCGCCGGAGGGCATCTGGGGCATGCCAGACGACGTGATCAGCAAGCTTTCGGGCTACGGCGGCACGCTGGAGGAACGGCAGGCAGAGGCCCGCAAGATCATGGAGAAGCTCGGCTACGGTGCGACCAACAAGCTGCCCATCAAGGTCTCGACCCGCGATCTCGCGTCTTACAAGGACCCGGCCGTGATCCTGGTCGACCAGCTCAACAAGATCCATTTCGCGGCCGAGCTCGAGATCATCGAATCGAGCGTCTGGTTCGGCCGTGCCGCGCGCCAGGACTATGTCGTGGCGCTCAACCTGACGGGGTCCTCCGTCGACGATCCCGACGCGACGCTGGTCGAGAGCTACGCCTGCGGCTCGGAGTACAACTACTCGAAATATTGCAATCCGAAGCTCGACGCGATGCTGCAAGCGCAGTCCGCGGAGCGCGATCACGAGAAGCGCCGCAAGATGGTCTGGGAGATCGAGCGCTTCCTCGCCGAGGAGAACGTGCGCCCGATGCTCTATCACGGACGGACCGCCCAGTGCCGCCAGCCCTACGTGAAGGGCCACGTGCGCTCCGACAACAGCATCTACAGCCATTGGCGCCACGAGCAGGTGTGGCTGGACAAGTAGCGGCCGGCCTGCTGTGCAAGTCGCGGCGGGGCGGAGCGCCGGATGCCCACGACGGCTAGGCCTTCACGCCCGGCCGCTCGAGGCCCAGGTGGTGGCGCAGCGTGGGACCCTCGTAGTCCGTGCGGAAGAGGCCGCGCCGCTGCAACTCGGGCACCACCCCGCCGACGAACTCCTCGAGGCTTCCGGGGAGCGCGTGGAACTGCATCATGAAGCCGTCGCAGGCACCCATCTCGAACCAGTGCTGCATGGTGTCGGCGACGTCCGTGGCAGTGCCCTTGATCGTTTTCCGCCCTCGCTCGTAGCGAAGGTAGAGCTCGCGCAACGTCGGCTTCTCCTCGCGGATCGTCCGCATGATCCCGTCGAAGAACGCCTTGTGGAAATTGGAATGCGTGGGAAGCCGGTGCTCGGGGATCGGCTCGTCCAGCGGCAGTCCCGAAAGGTCCACCTCGAGGTCCATGGCGAGCCGGTAGAGGCCGACGTCCGGGTGCAGCAGCTCCTGCAGCCGGTCGAAGCGCGCCTCGGCCTCGGAGCGAGTCTTGCCGAGCATCACCGGCATGCCGGCGAGAATGCGCAGGCTTTGCGGCTCGCGGCCGTATTTCGCCATACGGCCCTTGAGGTCGTCGTAGGCGGCCTTGGCGCTCTGCGGATCGGCGGCGCTGGCGAACACCACCTCGGCGGTGCGTGCAGCGAGGTCTCGGCCCGTATCGGAGGCGCCCGCCTGGCTGATCACGGGATGGCCTTGCGGCGGGCGCGCGAGGTTGAGTGCGCCGTAGAGCTTGAAGAACTTGCCCTGGTGGTCGACCGTGTGCATGCGGGCCGGGTCGAAGTAGAGGCCCGAAGCCCGGTCGCGAACGAAAGCGCCGTCGTCCCAGCTGTCCCAGAGCTTCTTCACGACATCGACGAACTCGCCGGCCCTCTCGTAGCGCTCGGCGTGGGGAGCGAGCTTGGCATGCCCGAAGTTGCGTGCCGCGTAGTCGTTGGCGGACGTGACCACGTTCCAGGCCGCGCGGCCGGCCGAGATGTGGTCGAGTGAGGCGAATTGCCGGGCGACGTTGTAGGGCTCGGTGAAGCTCGTCGAGACGGTGCCGCCGAGCCCGATACGGCGGGTGGCGCCGGCCAGTGCCGTGAGCAGGGTGACGGGCTCGAGCTGGTTCATGTACATCGGGAAGCGGCTCCAGCACTGGAAGTACTCAGTGCGGGCGGCTGGCGTGTCGGCGACGAAGAAGAGGTCGAGCTTGCCGGCCTCGGCGACCTGCGCCACGCGGATGTAGTGCGCGATGTCGTTCGACGCCGCGGCATTCGTCTCCGGGTTCAGCCACGAGGCCGGGTGGTTGCCCGTCGCCTGATCGATGAGGATGGCGAGCGACATTCGTCGGGGCGTCGGCATGGGCGCGTCCTGGCTGGTGCTCCGGGACCGCGAGCTTAAGGCGCCTGTTACGCCCGGCCAATGCCGCCGGCGTTGCGAGCCCTTCAGTCGTCCTCGGCAAAGCCCGCCGGCCAGCCGCCGGCTTCGCCCACCTGTGCGCGGTGGCGCAGCATGTGGTCGGCGAGGACGAGCGCCATCATGGCCTCGCCGACCGGAACGGCCCGGATGCCGACGCACGGGTCGTGGCGGCCCTTGGTGACGATCTCGGTCTCGTGTCCCTCGAGGTCGATGGTGCGGCGCGGACGCAGGATCGACGAGGTGGGCTTCACCGCGAAGCGAACGACGATCGGCTGGCCCGTCGAGATGCCGCCGAGAATGCCGCCTGCATGGTTGGAGAGGAACATCGGTGCGCCGTCGTTGCCCATGCGCATCTCGTCGGCATTGTCCTCGCCCGCGAGAGCCGCAGCCGCGAAGCCGTCGCCGATCTCGACGCCCTTGACGGCGTTGATGCTCATCATGGCCGAGGCGAGGTCCTGGTCGAGCTTGGCGTAGAGTGGTGCACCCCAGCCGGCCGGCACGCCCTCGGCGATCACCTCGATGATGGCGCCTGCCGACGAGCCGGCCTTGCGCACGCCGTCGAGGTAGCTCTCCCAGCGGGCGGCTGCCTCGGCGTCTGGGCAAAAGAACGGGTTGCGGCGCGTCTCCTCCCAGTCCCAGCGGGCGCGATCGACAGCATGCGGGCCGACCTGCACCAGGGCGCCGCGAATGGTCACGCCGGCAAGAACCTTGCGCGCGACCGCTCCGCCTGCGACGCGCATCGCCGTCTCGCGAGCCGACGACCGGCCGCCACCGCGGTAATCGCGGATGCCGTACTTCGCCATGTAGGTGTAGTCCGCGTGTCCCGGGCGGAACTTGGAGGCGATGTCGCCATAGTCCTTCGAGCGCTGGTCGACGTTGTCGATGACGAGCGAGATCGGCGTGCCGGTGGTCACCTGCCGTCCGCCCGCATCGGTGAGCACGCCGGACAGGATGCGGACCTCGTCGGGCTCGCGGCGCTGCGTCGTGTGCCTTGACTGGCCCGGCCGGCGCCGGTCGAGCTCGGCCTGGATATCCGTGTCCGTGAGCGGCACGCCCGGGGGGCAACCGTCGAGCACGCAGCCGATGGCGGGGCCGTGGCTCTCGCCCCAGGTCGTGAGGCGCAGCATGTGGCCGAAGGTGTTGTGCGACATGACGCGGAAATTCCGATGCTGGCCTTGATGGTGGCGTTGGCGACGGGGCTTGAGTGACCTCGCGGCCACAATGCGACTCGGAATGGGCGTCGGCCCGAGTCGTCATCTCTGTCAAGCCCTCGGCTCTCCGTGACAAGTGGGCCGCGCACAGCTTATCACCGACGATGTTGTATCTCGTGATTCCTCGATCCAACAACGGGAAGGAGAGACACGACAGGGAATATGGGCATCCTCCGGGCACGTCGACGGCAACGTCCTCGGCATCGGGTGGGCCCTGTGACCAAAGTCCGGCACGGGAGCGTCGATCGTGAGCGATCAACACGAAACAGGCTCGCGGTGACAGATGCTCGCTTTGAAGATCGGACAAGGGACCGGTGCGTCGCGGCAGTCGTGTCCGCATCGAGCGCTACGGGGGCGACGCAAGGGCGTCCACCCCGCCGGCGTGAGGGCACTGCCGGTTGCCGACGGAGCCTCAGCCATTGAAGCTGGTGGCCCGTGAACTCGGACGCAATCGCTGCCAGAAGGCGCTCCGGCGTCTGAGCAACGCTCGAGAGCCTCGCTGGCGGCACTGATGTCTCGGAATTGGCCGGAGCTGCCGCTGCTCCGGCCAATTTTCATTGCAATTTCGTGTATACTGCAGGCTCTGGGGACTGGCGGCCAGTGCGTCTCGGGAGCGATCCTTGCCCATCATCGGAGCCATGCTGCTGTCGTTGACAGGAGCGATCATCGCGTTCTTCTCGGTGCTTACGGCACTGGACGGCGGCCGGATCTCCTGGCCCGGCGCGTCATCGGACAGCCGTGTGGCGGCATTCGCGCTGCCCGGCCTCGCCACTGCCCACCCCGACAGCCTGACCGCCCTTCGCCCTGTTCCGGTCAAGATTGCGCTTCCGGCCGAGCCGGCCGTGGCCCGGCCGTCGCTCGGATCGGTGGCCGCTGCGGCAAGCGCGGCCGGGGCGCCGACAACGAAGGCCGCTTGGGTGGCCCCTGTCGCGCGGCGCGTGCCCAGGGAGCCGGTTGCCGAGCCGGCCGTCGAGATTCCGGCCACGCCCTCGGTGGCAGCGGTGCTCCCGGCGGCGGCGAGCGGCGCGACCGCCACGCGGACGGCCGAGACGGTCCGCAAGCCCCAACCGGTCGCGCGATTGCGGTCGCTCGATACGACCGAGCGCTCGGCGCTCGGCGGCCCGCGCCAGCCGGTGGCGGAGGTGGCTCAGGATGTCCCGCCGCTGCCGCGCCGCAAGCCCCGTGCAACGGCACCGGTGGCCGCCAAGCCGTAGCGGCCGGGCACGCCTGTCGGAGTGCTCGCGCTGTTGCCGGCGCGGAGCCGGCCTTCATTCCCAGCGCATGCGCCCTGCCGCAAGCACCAGCACGCGATCCTGCGGCACCTCGAGCTCTGTCACCTCGGGGCCGGCAAGGCCGAGAACAAGCCCTCGCAGGGCGCGGCTGACGGCACCATGCGATGCCACGATGGTGTCGCGCTCTACCCCGGCGAGCCATCCGGCAATGCGCTCGGACAGCATGCGGTAGCTCTCGCCGCCGCGCGGGCACCAGCCCCACTTGTCCAGGTTGCGCGCGGCGAAGCCCTCGGGATCGGTGACCGGCAACTCCTGCCAGAGCTGGCCTTCCCAGTGCCCGTAGTGCTGCTCCTTCAGCCGGTCGTCCCGGTGGAAAGCTTCCGGGTCGAGGCCCATCATGGAGCGTGCGATGCGCATGGTCTCGCTCGCGCGGGCGAGCGGGCTCGCAACATAGTCGAGCGTGGGGGCCCGGTCGCCGAGCAGCGCCCCGAGCGTACGTCCGTTACGGGCCGCCTGCTCGCGGCCCAGAGCGTTCAGCGGAATGTCGGTCTGGCCCTGATACCGCTGGACCGCGTTCCAGTCGGTCTCGCCGTGGCGCAGGAAATAGAGCGTTACGCCCTCGCGCAGCATGTTCCCGTCTCCCCGCCCGGCGGCGTCCGGGCTCCTACAACCTCAGAACCAGCTTGCCGTTGTTGCCGCCGGTATAGAGCAGGTTCAGCGTGTCGACAAAGGCCGCGAGGCCGCCCGGCCGGACGTCCTCGCGGATTTTCAGGCGGCCCTCGGCGTGCCATTGGCCGAGCTCGGCGATGGCCTCGCGGATGCGCGGCGCCCAGTCTGTGACGATCAGGCCCTGCACGCGCAGCCGCTGGGTGAGGACGGCGCGAAAGCTGCGCGGGCCGACAGGCGCCTCTGTCGCGTTGTAGCCGGAGATGAGACCGCAGAGCGCGACCCGGCCGAAGGTGTTCATCTGCGGCAGAACGGTATCGAGGATGTCGCCGCCGACGTTCTCGAAATCGATGTCGATGCCGTCGGGACAGGCGGCGCGCAGCCGGCCGGCGAGATCGCCCGCCCTGTAGTCGATGCACGCGTCGAAGCCGAGCTCGTCCTGCACGTACCGGCATTTCTCGGGGCCGCCCGCGATGCCGACAGCGCGGCAGCCCTTGATCCGGGCGATCTGGCCGACCACGGAGCCGACGGCCCCCGCAGCGGCGGAGACGACGACGGTTTCCCCGGCCTTCGGCTGGCCCACCTCGAGCAATCCGAAGTAGGCGGTCCAGCCCGGCATGCCGAGGCCGCCCACCCACCGCTCGAGCGGTGCCTTGGAGGTGTCGTCCGTCACCAGCCGGCCGCGCGCC
>JBFWQN010000315.1:0-6513 GCA_050249405.1 Hyphomicrobiaceae bacterium
ATCGCGCGGGGCGCACGCGTCGCGCTCGGCGACGAGGTGGGGGCGCTCCTCGGCGCGCGTCTCGTCGCCGTGCTGATCGGCGAGCGGCCGGGCCTTTCCGCGGCCGACAGCCTCGGCATCTACCTGACGTTCGCGCCGCGTCCCGGGCGGACCGATGCCGAGCGCAACTGCATCTCCAACGTGCGTCCCGAAGGCCTCGTGCCCGTGCTCGCCGCCCGCAGCCTCGCCTGGCTCGCCGAGGCAGCCCTCCGCCTCGGAGCAACCGGCATCAGCCTGAAGGACCAAAGCGGCGAGAGCGCCTTGCCCCGCCGCACGGCGGACGAGGCGATCCCGGATATGGACACTCAACGTTTGGAGAGCTGACGATCAGCGCTGCTTCACCGCGCCATTCTCGACGAGAGCCGCGATGCGCCTCGTGTCGATGCCCCAGTCGGCGAGCACCGCCTTCGAGTGCTCGCCAGCAAAGGCCGGACCCATCGGCACATGGCTCGGCGTGCGCGAGAAGCGCGGCGCGGGCGCCGGCTGCAGCACGCCGTCGACCTCGATGAACGAGCCGCGCGCCACATTCTGCGGATGCTTCGGCGCCTCCGCCATGCTGAGAACCGGTGCGAAGCAAACGTCTTTCTGCTCGAGCTGCGCCGTCCATTCCGCGCGCGTCCTGGTCTTGAAGATGGCGGCAAAGCGGGCGCGCATCGCCGGCCAGTGGTCGCGATCCGTCTGGCCCGGCAGCGTCTCGCCCGCCAGCCCGAGCTCCTTCAGCATCAGCGCGTAGAACTGCGGCTCGTTGGGTCCGATGGCGACGTGCTGGCCGTCCTTCGTCTCGTAGACGCCGTAGTGATGGCAGCCGCCGTCGAGCCGGTTCGCCTCTCGCTCGTCCTTCCACTGGCCGGCAGCGTGCGCGCCGTACATGGGTGTCATCAGCGAGGCAGCCCCTTCCACCATCGAGGTGTCGACCACCTGCCCCTTGCCCGAGCGCTGCGCCTCGATGTAGGCCGCCAGCACGCCGACCACCATGTAAAGCGCGCCGCCGCCGTAGTCGCCGACGAGATTGAGTGGCGGTGTCGGCGTGGCCTTGGTGCCGATTGCAAAGAGGGCGCCGGTCAATGCGATGTAGTTGATGTCGTGGCCAGCCGTGTGCGCGATGGGACCGTCCTGGCCCCATCCCGTCATGCGGCCGTAGACGAGCCTCGGATTGCGTTTCGCCACGACATCGGGCCCAAGCCCCAGCCGCTCCATCACGCCGGGACGGAACCCCTCGACCAGAATATCGGCCTTGTCACAGAGCTCCAGCGCCACCGCGACGCCCTCGGGCTTCTTCAGGTCGAGCGCGAGGTTGCGCCGGCCGCGCAGCGTCGTGTTGGTTTTCGGCTCGCGCAGGTCGCGGCCCACCTGGTCGGCCCGGTCGATGCGCACCACGTCCGCGCCCATGTCGGCGAGCATCATGCAGGTGAAAGGGCCCGGCCCGATGCCTGCGAACTCGACCACCTTCACTCCGGTCAACGTGCCCATTTCTGGCGTCTCCTCTGGCTCGGGCGCTTGCGGCCCATCAAGTCTACGCGCGCGGAACCTGGAAGCCGGCGCCCCGTTCGACCAGCTCGACCATGCGCGAGATATCGAGGTCCTGGCGCCCTTCGAACATGGCGTGCTTGTAGACGAGGCGGGCAGCCTGACACACCCACATCGGCACGCCGAGCTGCTCTCCGAGCTCGACCGCGAGCTCCACGTCCTTCACGAGAATATGCAGCGGGCAACCGAAATCGAAATTCCCGGTGACGACGCTCCTCGGGAAGATCAAGGACGTCGGCAGGCTGCGGCCCGAGCCCGCGTTGATGCCCGCGAGCAGCGCCTCGGGCTTCACGCCGCCCTTGGCGCCCATGACCATCGCCTCGCAGGCGGTGACGAGATAGACCGCGAACAGGATGTTGTTGGTGAGCTTGAGCACCTGTGCGGCGCCCGGCTCGTCGCCGGCGACGACCAGCGTCGTCCCCCATTTCGCGATGAGCGGCTTCACGCGCTCGATCAACTCCGGCTTCCCGGACATCATGATCGACAGGGTGCCGGCACGAGCGCCCTCCGGGCCGCCGCTGATCGGGCAGTCGAGCAGCTCGATGCCGCGTTTTGCCAGCGCCGCCTCCATCTCCTTCACCATCGGGATGCCGACGGTGCAGGTATTGACGACGAGCTTGACCGCATTGCCCTCGACGAGCCCGCCCGGGCCCAGCACCACGTCGCGCAGGATTTTCAGCGTCGGCAGCGAGACGAACACCGTCTCACAGGTATCGCCGAGGTCCTTCGGGCTTAACGCGCGCCGCGCCTGTCGCTCGAGCAACGGGCGCATCGCCGCCTCGCTCACGTCGAACACGGCGAGCTCGTGACCTGCGTCGAGCACCTTGCCGGCCATGGGCAGACCCATGTTGCCGACGCCGAGATAGCCTGCCTTCATGGCCTTTTCCTCCATCCGGTCGCTCGAGCGCGGACCGCTATCGTTGAACAATCGCGTCATGCCCGCACAGGCGGGCTCTCGCTTTCTGGGACATGACGTCGAGTTTTCTCCTCACGCCAGCCGGTAAATCCGCGTGGCGGTGTCACGATAAAGCTTGGCTTTCTCCGCAGCGGAATAGCTCGCGGTTATGCGCTTGAAGGCATTCCAGACGATGCCGTAGCCGGAGCTGACCTTGTCCACGGGGAAATTGCTTTCGAGCATGGCGCGGTCCGGCCCGAACAGCTCGATCACCGTCTCGACGTAGGGCCGGATGGCGGCCGCCATCTCCTCGCTCGAGGGCGGCCTCGTCCGCTCGTGCCAGCCGAAGCCGCAATATTCCATGCCGAGTCCGCCGATTTTCACGGCGACGTTCGGGCATTTCGCCATTTCCGCCATGCTGGCCCGCCAGATGCCGAAAATCTCGTCGCGCCGATTTGCATAGGCTCCGATGCCGGCAATGCCGCCGCAATGGTTCAACACCACCGTGAGCCCCGGCAGCGCGCGGGCGAGGTCAGTGCATTCGGCCAGCTGGGGAAAACGGGCGGTCATGTCGAGGACGAGGCCGAGCCGAGCCACCTCTGCGGCGCCGTCGCGATAATGCGCATCGACGTACATGCCGGCTTTGGGGGCGCGACCAATACGCGGGTCGGGGTCCCAGGCGCCCGAGCAGCGGATGCCGCGAAAGCGGTCCGGCGCCCCGTCCATCATGCGCTCGAGGACTTTCGCCACTCGCGCGCCTGTCATGAGGTCGGCGTACCCGACGATCCCTGCTGCGACGCGTGTCGGCCCGTAAAGGCCCGATGCCGCCATCGCGCCGATACCGTTGGCGAACTCGACCTCACCCACGTATTTCATCTCGTCGGGGCCATCGGCGCGGAACATGGCCAGGTGCTCGACGAACACCGTCGAGACGACGTTGTGGCCGCCGCCTTCGATGTCGGCCAGAATCTCGTCGAGCATGTAGCGGCGGTCGACGCGGCCTTCCCGCCGGTCCCAGAGGTGATGGTGCGGATCGCAGATCGGCAGCTCCGGCTCGAGCGGCGCCTCCGTCGTGAGCGCCAGCCAGGCGTCGTTGGTGGCCATCGGTTTGTCCTCGCTGGGCTCTCGTTACCCACCGTCATGCCGGCCGCAGCGGCCGGGATGACGGGCGCCGTCACTTCACATCGGGCTTCAACAGCTTGATGATCGACGACGAATCGAGGTCGCCGTTGCCGTTCTCGATGTGCATCGCGTAGGCCGCCGTGGCGGCGGCGCCGAGCGGCGTCGAGGCGCCCGCGGCCTGGGCGGCCATCTGCGACAGACGCAAATCCTTGAGCATCAGCTTGGCCATGAAGCCCGGCTTCCAGCCGTTGCTCGACGCGGAGCTCGGCACGGGGCCAGGGATCGGGCAGTTGCGAATGAGGGCGTTGGAGCTACCGGTCGAGGTGGTGATCACGTCGTAGAGAATCTTGCGATCGACGCCGAGCTTCTCCCCCATGATCAGCGCTTCCGCCGCGACCATCATGTTCACGGCCGAGACCATGTTGTTGCAGATCTTGACCACCTGCCCCTGGCCGGGACCGCCGCAATGCACGATGTTCTTGCCCATTTTCTCGAGGATCGGCCGGGCCTCGGCAAAAGTCTCCTTGTCGCCGCCGCACATGAACGTCAGCGTGGCCGCCTCGGCGCCACCTACGCCGCCGGACACCGGCGCATCGAGAAAACGGTAGCCCGCCTCGGCCGCGGCCTTGTGCATGGCACGGGCCGTCTCCACGTCGATGGTCGACGAATCGATCAGGATCGTGCCCGGCCTCGCCGCGCCGATGACACCGGCATCGACGAAAACGCGGCGAACGTCGGCGCCCACCGGCACCATGGTCACCACGACATCGACATCCTTCGCCGCATCGGCCGCACTCGCCGCGGCCTTGGCGCCCGCCTGCGCCACGTAGCGGACATTGTCCTCGTTGAGGTCGAAGACCTTGAGGCTGTGGCCCGCCTTGATCAGATTGCGGGCCATGTGCTGGCCCATGTTGCCGAGGCCGATGAAGCCGATTGCCGACATTTGCAAAACTCCGCTGGGGATGGGGTCGATGGACTGCGGCCGGAGCGAGACCGCCTGGGGCGGGCAGCCGAAGCGGCGGCATGTGGTTCGGCCTAGATTAGGGGATTTCCCCTCGCTCGCAATTGCGATCGCGGATCACTACTCGGCGGCAGGTCTCGATCGATCGAATGCGCGCAGCATCGCGCATGGGCATGCCACCGCGACCCGCTCCGACGTGTGCCTCAGGCCCCTGCACGACCAAGCGCCTCGGCTTCGTCGAGCCATTGCCGCCGCTTCTCGGCGCCCACGGCCTCGATCATGCCGAACAGCGTGGAGCGGACCGGCGAGACGCCCATGAACTCCAGGATATTGCGCTTCAGCGCCTGCAACGCGTGCGCGCCGTACCACCAGCGATAGACGAGGCCCGGCATTCCCATCGTCATGATCACGCGCGCAGACTTGCCCTTCAGAAGCTGGACGAACTTGCCGGCCCGGTGCGGCTCGATCAGATCGGGCTGCAGGATGCGCTCGAGGAAACCCTTCAGGATCGCCGGCATTCCGCCGAGCCACAGCGGGAAAACGATCACGAGGTGGTCCGCCGCCATGATGGCGCGGTGCGCGTCGGCAAGATCGGGCTCGAGCGGCTGCACCCGGACATAGGCCTCGCGCAGGATGGGATCGAATTGCATGTGTGCCGTCTGCAGCATCTCGACCTGGTGTCCGGCCGAGCGCGCTCCCGCAGCATAGGACTCGGCGAGAGCTTGACAGAAGGTATCGGCGCGACTGTGGCCGACGATCACGGCAATGCGGGACATGGAGGCCCTCCTCGCTGGCGAAACGGCACGTTTGCGGCGTGCCACGTCACGAGCGGGAAGGCCTTGATGGCGGGCAATCGGCTTCGTGAGTGAGAATGTCCGATGCTACTCGATGGGCACGAAAATCGAATGGCGCAGCTTGCCGCCGATCGACTGCGAGAGGTGTCCCTTGCCGTGCACGTCCTCGACCAGGATCACCTCGCCGGCGCCGATCTCGCGAGCCTCGCCGTCGGACGCGGTGATTTTCACGCCGCCGTCGAGGTTGATGATGTACTGGCGACGGGGCGCCGGATGCCAGTCGAGATCGTAGTCGCCCGACGTCTCGCGGAAGATGATGCCGGTCGCCGGAAGCCGCTTCGACATCCTCGAGAAATTGCGGGTCTCGACCCACTCCACCTCGATGTCGCGCCAATGGCTCTCGCCCTTCTCGTCGACGTAGAGATTGTGGATGCGCATGGCCGGCTCCTCCGTTCTGGATTTCGCGACTGCGTCGCGAGCGGGGCTTGCCCCGCTCCCTACCGGGAGGGAGACCCTCCCGAACCCGCCCCATTTCATTCGTGCCGCAGCCGATAACCATGGGGGAATTCAGCCCGCCAAACGCGGCTGCGTCCATCTTCAGCCAGTCGCCCAGCACGTCGGCGGAGTGCTCCCCGAGCAATGGCGCCGGGGCGACCTTCGGCGGCTCGCCGCCGAAGCGGACGGGCCAGCCGCTCATGGTGTAGGCGCCCTGCGGATGCTGCATCGTCTGGCGAATGCCGCGCTCCTCGAATTTCCGATCGTCGGCCAGCTCGCGCGTGTCCATGACCGCGCCGGCCGGCACGCCCGCGCCACTGACGATGCGCCACGCCTCGTGCTTGTCGAGCGTGCGGGTCCAATTGGCGACCATGGCATCGACCTCCTCGCGCCGCTCGGTGCGGGCGGCGGGCGTGTCGTAGCGCTTGTCGCCAATCAGCTCCTCGCGTCCCATCACCTTGAGGAGGCGCGTCCAGTGCTCCGGGTTCGCGGGGCTCGTGAAGATGTAGACGTAGTCGTTGGGCCCGCCGCCCTTGGTCGGGTAGACGCCGATCGGCGGCCAGCCGCCTCCGACCGTCTTGTCCGCTGCACGCGGCGCGGGCTTGCCGCCAGTGCGCTCCATGTAGGTGAAGGCATTGCGGATGTAGTGCAGGATCGAATCCTGCATCGCCACCTCGAGA
>JBFWQN010000316.1:0-6503 GCA_050249405.1 Hyphomicrobiaceae bacterium
CCGCAAGCCCGCCTGCCCACGTCGCCGCCGGCGCCGGCATGCGGGCGCTGCCCTTGGCGAAGGGCACGTCGATCAGGCGAAGGTGCGGATGGTCGCGAAGCGCTGCCCAATCCGAGACGCGCCCGAAGGCGATGTCGGCCGCATCGAGCTTGGCGATGGCCGACGCCACGTCCTGGCGCGCAAACCAGCCTTGCACCAGCTCGTCGCAGGCGTGGCGGTTGGCCACCCGGTCCGAGTTCGAGGCGAAGCGCGGGTCCTTGGCAGCGTCGGGCCGCTCGAGCACCCGGTCGCAGAGCGCGCGCCACTCCCGCTCGTTCTGGATCGAGATGAGGACGGACTGGCCATCGCCGGTCGTGAACACGCCATAGGGGGCGAGCGCGGTATGCCGGAGCCCGATGCGCGGCTGGGGGTGGCCCGCCAGCCCCTGCATCAGCGGCACGCTCATGTACTCGGCCATGACGTCGAACATGGAGATGCGGATATCGGCGCCCTTGCCGGTCGTGCCGCGCCGGATCAGACCTTCGAGGATCGCCTCGTAGGCGAGGTGGCCTGTCGTGATGTCGACGATGGAGATGCCGACCCGAGACGGCTCGCCGGGGCTGCCCGTGACGGAGGCGAGACCCGATTCGGCCTGGATCAGCATGTCGTAGGCCTTGCGCTGGGCGTAGGGGCCTGTGTCGCCGTAGCCGGAGATGGAGCACGCGACGAGGCGCGGAAACCGCTGGCAGAGGTGTGCCGGATCGAGGCCGAGCTTGGCGAGAGCGCCGGGCTTGAGGTTCTGCACCAGCACGTCGGCCCTCGCCAACATGGCCTCGAGGAAGGCGCGGTCCTCGGCTTTCGACAGGTCGCAGACGACCGATTCCTTGCCGCGATTGAGCCAGACGAAATAGATGCTCTCGCCGTCGAGCATGCGATCGTAGGCGCGCGCGAAATCGCCCTCCGGCCGCTCGACCTTCACCACCCGCGCACCTGCATCGGCAAGGAGCCGCCCGCACATCGGCCCCGCGATCGCCTGCTCGATCGACACGGCCATCAACCCTTCGAGCGGTCTCATCGGCTCCATCCCTCGCTTCGTGATAAGCATGGTGTGATCGGGCTTGGGTGCATCGTCAAGCGGCGACGATTGCCGCGGGGACGCCTGCCAGGGCATGACCGGTCATGCAATTGCTGGAGTTCTTAATGGCGCTCTCGTTCTCGGTGATCCGTGCCCGCTGGCGCACCGTGCTCGGCACGCTCGCCGTCGTGGCTGCCGTCACGGCCTTCTGGCCCGCCGGCCCGGCGCCGTCGGTCTCCGCAACGGCGCAGGCGCCGATTCCACCCGCCATGCTGCAGGCGCTGAAGGTCGGCGGCGTCAATCTCGTCTTCCACTGGTACGACGTCGACAGCTTCAAGGCCGATGGCTTCGATCCGGAGCTGCCGCTGATCAAGTCCTCCGGCGCTGGCCACGTCCGCCTCGCCATCAGCATGGACGCCATCGAGAACGGCACGACCGGCAGGCTGCGCGCCGACCGCTGGCGTGAGCTCAAGGCCTTCGTGGAGAAGGCCAAGGCCAACGGCCTCGTGACCATCGTCGACATTCACAACACGGGCCAGAAGAACCCGGACGGCAGCTGGACCCACGACTACATGGGGCGCATCGTCGATCACGAGATGCAGGCCCGCCACCTGGCCCTCGTCGAGGACATCGCCAAGGGCGTCAACGACGAGATCGACCGCGACTGGGTCATCATCGGGCCGGGCAATGAGCCTTTGAGCAACGCGTGGTACGGCCACCAGGACAACCTGATGCCGGCAATCCGCGCCAAGTGCCCGGACTGCGTGGTGCTGGCAATGGCCACGAACTGGCAGACGGCCGACGTCACCATGAAGCGGCTCGAGCCGCGCAAGCGCGCGTGGTGGGACGACCGCTTCATCGTCGACATTCACATGTACGTGCCGCTCGGACTGAGCCACTGCGCTTTTCCCGGCCAGCCGAACACCTGCGCCGGCAAGACCTGGCCGGGGCACTACAGTGATCACCTGCCCACAGGCGCCCGTTTCACCGGGTTGTGGAACCGCGATGTGCTCGACAAGGCGCTGAAGCAGCTGTGGGCCTGGCGTGACAAGAATCGCGTCACGGTGCATTTCTCCGAGATCGGAACCACCGCGTCGCTCGACGACGGCCCGCGCAGCGCTTACGTCGGCGACGTCGTGTCGATCCTGCAGGCGAACGGTGCCGGCTGGACCTGCTGGGAGTGGCACAACCAGTTCGGCATCAAGGACGCGCCATTGACGAAGGCGGCATGCCTGAAGGGCACGCGTGGGACCGCGGGTGTGCGGGCGGAGCACAATTCGGGCATCGAAAGGCGCTAGCCGCATCGCAACTGCAAGAGGCCCGGAGGCCCCCATGACCGGACGTCTCGACGGCAGGATCGTTCTGGTTACCGGGGCAGCCGGCACGCTCGGGCGCGCGATCTGCACGGCGATCGAGGCCGGCGGCGGATCCGCGGTTCGCACGGACCTCGCGGGGCCCGACGGCATGGATCTCGTGCTCGACGTGACGCGCGAGGACGACTGGCGCGCTGCCGTCGCCGAGGTCGGCAACCGCCACGGCCGCCTCGATGGCCTCGTCAACAACGCGGGCCTCGTGACCGTCGGCGACGTCGAGCAGACCAGCCTCGTCGAGTGGCGCCGCGTCATGGCCGTCAACGCCGACGGCGTGTTCCTCGGCTGCAAATACGCGATGCCGCTGCTCCTGCGCGCGCCGGCACCATCGATCGTCAACCTGTCCTCGGTGTCGGGCCTCGTCGGTGGCGCCAATCTCGCGGCCTACAACGCCTCGAAGGGCGCCGTGCGCCTCCTCACCAAGTCAGTGGCACTGTCCGGCGCGCGGAAGTCGCCGAAGGTGCGGTGCAACTCGGTGCATCCGGCCTTCGTCGAGAGCGATATGGTGGACAGCCTCGCGGCGGCGACCCGTGACCCTGCCCGCTCGAAGGAGCGCATGGCGGGCGATATTCCACTCGGCCGCATGGCGCGGCCGGGAGAGATTGCCGAGGCCGTGGTCTGGCTGCTGTCCGACGCGGCCTCCTTCACCACCGGCTCGGAGCTCGTCGTCGACGGTGGCCTCGTCGCCCGGTGATCCTGGCGCAGCGATGCGGGGCAATCGAGCCGGCATTGGAAAATTCGTAGACGGCACATCATCGTCCTCATTGCGCACGGTCCGATGGCGCATTAACGGATCAGTAATCTTTCGGTGGTGAGATTCCCTTAACCATCGCTTTGCCGGACCTCCATCCATGCCGCCAAGAGACGGTGCGCTCGCCCGCGTCACCTCGAGCCTCAACGAGGCCAACAACGACACGGGACGCACGGCGTTCTGCGGCCCCTTCGTGCTGTCGGCGATCACCGGCTACCCGATCTCCAAGATCGAGGACGAGATCCGCGCCTACCGCGCTCCGGATACGAATGTGAAATCCGTGGTCAAGGGCACCAACGCCGAGGAGGTGACGGCGGCGCTCGCGCGCTACGGCTACCGGATGGACCTGACGCAGAGCTACATGCATCTCGCACGGAAAGAGCGGCCCAGCGTGTGGACCTGGATGCAGAAGCCTCGCAATGCGTGGACGCATTACATCCTGGCGATCCACAAGGGCAAGGAAGGCCACTGGGTGCTGATCAAGGGCGTGAAGCTCTGTGACACCTACTCGCAAGGCAAGTGGCAATTCGTTTGCGATGGCCCGCACAAGGGCGCTCGCATCATGGAGGTCTTCGAGGTTCGCCGCGAGCTCGGCGTCTGATCGCCCTCAGCTGTCGTCCCGGCCGTGCACCTGTGCCGGCGGCGACGTTGCCTCGACCGCCGTGAAGCTCTCGGCGATGCGGTAGCTGTGCTCGGCACCGGCAGGAACGAGCCAGCTGTCGCCGGGCTCGAGGAGAACCGTCTGGCCCTCGACAATCAGCTCGGCGCGCCCGTCGATTACGTAGCCGACCGTCTCGTAGTCGCGTGTCGACGGGGCCTTCTCCTGCGGCTCCTCGTCTTTCCACAGGCGCATGGCCACCCTCTTGCCAGAGGCGAGATAGGTCTCGCCGTTCACCCCCACCGGCGAAGCTCCGCTGGCCACCTTCTTCACGCTCGTATCCCTGGTCATGGCGCTCGCTCCATTCAGGCTGGGGTGATGATGTCGTCGATGCGGATCGGCAGCCGGCGGAAGCGGCGCCCCGTCGCGTGGAAGACGGCATTCGCCACGGCCGCCGCGGTGCCTACGTTGCCGAGCTCGCCCAGGCCCTTGATGCCGGCGGCATTGACCTTGTCGTCCTTCTCGGGAACGAGGATCACCTCGAGGCTCTGCACGTCCGCGTTCACGGCCACGAGATAGTCGGCCAAATTGTCGTTGACGTAGCGGGCCGCGCCACGATCGATCTCCGTCGCTTCGAGCAGGGCCGAGCCGATACCCCAGATCATCCCGCCCATGAGCTGGCTGCGAGCCGTGCGCGTATTCATGATGTGACCGCCCGCGAAGGCCCCGACGATGCGCGGCACGCGGATCTCGCCGGTTGTCGCGTGCACCCGCACCTCCACCAGCTCGGCGCCGAAGGCCGCCTGCACTCGGTCCTCCATGCGCATTCCCCCGGTGATGGCCGTCTTGCCTTCGTAGAGCTTCTTCAGCGCATTGCCCGGGAGGCCGTCGGGAACCCACTCGGCATAGACCTCAATGGCACCCGAGTTGCTGCGCCCCATCGGTTGGCCGGCGCCGGCCTGAGGGTCAGAGCCCGTCGCGGCCGACATCTGAGCGCGGATCTGATCGCAGGCCTTGGCGACGGCATTGACGACGCTGGCCGTGGTGTTGGACCCGCCTGCCACGGGCGATGGCGGCAGGTAGGAGTCGCCGAGCGTCACCGAGACCTGCTCCAACGGCACGCCGAGGCGGGTCGCGGCGGCCTGCGCGATCACGGTATAGGCGCCAGTGCCGACATCGTGCGCGGCGGTCTCCACCGCCACGCGGCCGTCCGGCGCGATGCGGACGCGAACCGCGGCCGGTGCTATGTGGGTTGGGTAGACGGCCGTCGCCGCACCCCACCCTATCAGCCAGTCGCCGTCACGCATGGAGCCAGGGGCTGCGCGACGGTCCTTCCAGCCGAACGCGGCGGCCGCCTCGTCGTAGCACTGCATCAGCGAGCGGCTGGTGTAGGTCAACCCCTTGATCGGCTCGACCATCGTGTCGTTGATCCGCCGGAGCTGGATCGGGTCCATGTCGAGAGCCACTGCGAGCTCGTCGATGGCCGACTCGAGCGCGTAGACGTAGGGGACCTCCGGCGGCGAGCGCATGAATCCGGGCGTGTTGCGATCGGCATGAACCAGATTGACTTGGGTCCACACATTCGGACAGGCGTAGAGGCGAGCCGTGACCTCGGTGCCCGCCACCTTGTACGCATCCGCGCGAGAGGTGACCTCCCAGCCTTCGTGAAGCAGGGCCGTGAGCTTTCCTTCCCGAGTCGCGGCGAGGCGCAAGCGATGGCGCGTCTCGGCCCTGTAGGTGGTCGTCGTGAAACCCTGGTCGCGCGTCGTTGCAAGCTTCACGGGACGTCCCACACGTCGGGCAGCGATCGCGACGAGCGCCGTCCTCGGTGTCACAGAGCCCTTGCCTCCGAAGGCGCCGCCGACGAAGGGGCTCACGACATGCACGTCGCGCGCATCGATGCCGAGCTGCTCGGCGACGCCGTGCTTCAACCCGTAGACGAGCTGGCTCGGCTCGTAGATCGTCAGGCGAGGCCCGCTCCAGGCGCAAGTCGTCGTGTAGAGCTCGATCGGATTGTGATGCTGCGTCGGCGTCTCGTAGCGCGCGTCGACCGTGACCTCACCGGCGCGGAAGGCGTTCTCGGCATCACCGACGGCCGGATCCTCGTGCGATTTCGACTGCTCCTTGGCCGCCACGACGTCGACGCCGGGCGCATCGAAGCCCGCCGCGGGCTCCTCTGCCTCATAGGCGATCTCCAGCCGATCCGCGGCCTCGCGCGCCGCCTCGATGCTGTCGGCGACCACGACGGCAACGATCTGACCGTCGTGCCGGACCTCGGGTCCACCGAGCGGCAGCGTGCTCTCGGACGCGTAGCCACCGTTGGCGAAAAACGGGACCGATCTCACCTCGCCGGCGGTGTCGTCGTAGGCCATGATGGTGAGGACGCCTTCGACCTGCTCGGCCTCGGTCCGATCGATCGAGACGATGCGGCCGCGTGCGATGGGGCTGATCACCAGGTGCGCGAAGGCCGGGCTCTCGACGGCGAAATCGGCTGGATAGCGCGCCTCGCCCGTCACCTTGGGACGGCCGTCGATGCGGGGCGCAGGGGCACCCATATTCGCCTTCGGCGCCGGAGCTGCGGTGGTCATGTCAGATCTCCATAGCCTTGGCCGCCAACAGCGCGCGCACGAGGGTCGCCTTGCCGAGCGGAACCTTGAACCGGTTGTGCTCGGCGGTCCGAGCGGATGCAAAGGCCGCATCGGCGGCGGCGGTGGCACTGCTCTCGTCGAG
>JBFWQN010000317.1:0-6497 GCA_050249405.1 Hyphomicrobiaceae bacterium
CCCTGGCCGAAACTCTCCCAGGTGAGCGCCTCGTCGCCTCGCGCGCCGAGCTTGGTCCATAGTGCCATCTCGAATGCGCCCGTGTCGGAGGCCGGCACAATGGCGCAGAGATAGTCCTTCGGCAGACCGAGGAGCGTTTTCGTTTTGTCGATGGAGAGCTTCAGTCGGGCCTTGCCCTCTTTCGCGCGGTGCGAGCGGCCGAGGAAGGCCTTCTCCAATACCGCGGTGCTCCAGCCGGGGCGCTTGGCGCAGGGGCCGGAAGAAAAATGTGTGCAGGCCGGGCGGCGCCCGGGCTTCGTGGCGGTCGTCATCGTTGGCCTATCCTTTCAGATAGCTGCCTCCCGTTGGGGGGAGGTGTCCCGCCGCTGGGCCTACGCGAGCCGCCGTTCACAGTCAATGATTCGATGCAATGCTGCTTGCCTGCGTGTAAATCGCCGCCTTCGCCGCAAAGCCGGCACAAGCTGGGCTTACGCTCGACAAACCGAGAGTAAACAATCTAGTACTGCGATGTTCATAGTGGGCCGGCGGGGGGCCCGTGTGCGTGGGGGAGGCCGATGGCAACGGCGCAGACAGCTGACGGCCTCGGGGGCCGGTTGCCCGGCGGCGGCGGCTCGCGACAGGCTCCCCTCGCACGCGACCCGGCGCCAGCAGCAGCGCCGTCCACGGCGGCCGCTGATGCCAAGCCCGGCGAGACCGAAAGGCCGGACATTTTCGCCAGCGAGGACAGCCGCGAGAAGTTTCTTCCGGTCACGCCGCAGGCCCTGATGGACCGGTTGTCGCGTCCCGATGCATGGCCCAACGGCATGTCGGCCGACGTTCGCCGGCTGTTCATGTACATGGCCTATTGGCGCCAGCAGAGCTACGGGGCCAAGTTGCTCGAGCTCGGACGCGCCTACGAGCCCTTCAGCCCCGACAGCGACCTGCTCGTGACGCGCAAATACAGCGACGAGGAGAAGCGACGGCTCGAGCGGCAGCTGGTCGAGGGCGTGCGCGGCCTGATGCAGCAGGCCAACTACACGCGCATCGATCCGCGCGACGTCGACATCATCCTGACGAAGGACAGTCATTACGGCCTCGACCTGCACGTCGACCTCGCGGCCTTCGACGAGATCGAGATATACTACCGGGGCGCCACGACGCGTAAGGAGACGCGCCGATCGCGCAAGAAGTTCTATTTGCGGAACGAGGAGTTCGACCTGCCGGTGTTCCAGCGGCTGGCCATAGTCTTCAAGCTGAAGCCCGAATCCAAGCGGGTCGACGAGATCATGGCGCAGGCCCGCGTCGACCGGGCCACGGCCGAGCGGCGCGTCAGGCGCATGCGCGGCCCCCTCACCGACCGCATCAATCCCGAGTTCATCTACATCAAGCTGTTCAAGAACATCCCGAGAGCCGACCTCGAGATGGTCTTCCCGAACACGCGCATCCGCTTCCGGCTGTTCGACAAGATAAAGCTCGGCGTCACCGCCAGCGGCGGGCTCGGCATGGGGGTGGCGGGTACCTTGACGAAGGTCGCCGTCGCGACGAATCCCATCGCCCTCGCAGGTGCCGTGTTCGGGCTGGGGGGCGTCGCCGCGCGGCAGGTCGTGGCGTTCATCAACCAGCGCAACAAGTACATGGTCACGATGGCGCAGAACCTCTATTCGCACGCCCTGGCCGACAATCGGGGCGTGATGACCCTGCTCGCGGAGCGCGCCGCCGAGGAGGACGTGAAGGAGGAGATTCTGCTGTACAGCCTTCTCGCCAAGGAGCGCGTGCACGTGAGCGAGCTCCCCCTCGCCGACAAGGCGATCGAGGGCTATCTTGCCTCGACGTTCGGCTTCGATGCCAATTTCGACGTCGAGGACGCCCTGCAGCGGCTCAAGGCCGACGGGATCGTGCGCGAGACGCCGGATGGCTGGCTCGAGGCGCTGCCCCCGGACCGTGCCGCGCTGCATATCGATTCGCTGTGGGATAGCTATCTCGACGACCTTGCCGAACTCACGTCGGTCGAGGGCAGCGAGTACGAGGGCGAATCGCCCAAGGGGTTGACCTAGGCTGCCAGCCGAAGCGCCTCGTTCCGACAGTGCAACGGCAAGGAGAAACGTCGCTCATGGTGGTGCGGCTGCGGACGCTTACGGCCGACTCGGCCACGGCGCGCCTGATCTCGGACCGGCTCGCCGCCGGCGAGGACGACGATGACGGTGCCGGCGCGCTGGCCACCTCCTGGTTCGAGGACCCGGAGATCAAACGCTGGCAGGTCGACGCCTGGTATGCCGAGGCCCCACCCGCCGAAGCCATCCTCGCGCGCCTCGGCAGGCTGCTCCCGGCCGACGCCTCGCTCTCGATCGAGGACGTGCCCGACGAGAATTGGGTCGCCATCAGCCAGGCATCCTTGCCTCCCGTGGCAGCCGGCAGCTTCGTGGTGCACGGTAGCCACGATCGCGCGCGGATCGGCCGTCGCCGCCTTGCTATCGAGATCGAGGCTGGCGAGGCATTCGGCACCGCACATCACGCCACGACGCAGGGCTGCCTGGGGGCGATCGACCGCCTCTCGCGATCGCACCAGCCGGAAAGCATCCTCGATCTCGGCTGCGGCTCAGGCATTCTCTCCATTGCCGCGGCGCGCGTTTGGCCCGCGGCCCGGATCGTGGCCAGCGATATCGATCCGGTTTCCGTGGAGGTCGCGAGGGCGAATGTGGCCCACAACGGCGAGCGGGGCCGCGTCAAGCTCGTCGTGGCGTCGGGGCTCGGGCATCCGGCGATACGGACCCGGGCGCCGTTCGACCTCGTTGTCGCAAACATACTGGCGGGACCGTTGATTCGCCTCGCCCCGTCCGTCGCACGCATCGTGCGGCCGGGCGGGCGTCTGGTCCTGTCGGGCATCCTCGGCGAGCAGTCGCGGGAGGTCGTCGGCACCTACGCGTTGGCCGGATTCCGGCTCGAGCAGCGCACGCTCGACCACAACTGGGCGACACTGGAGCTGATTCGCATTGCCGGGCGGTCCCCCACCCGTCTGGACGAGACGACTCCCGCATGAAAACGGCCGGCGCCCCGCGCGCCGGCCGTTTCGCTGTTGCTACATCTGGTGCGGGTTGCGACCCGCTGCCGTCACGACCAGAAGTCGAGCGGGATCTTGCCGGTGGCGCGGAGCCTGCGGACTTGATCGGCAGAGAAGCCGAGGTCCGAGAGCTGGGCATCCGACATGCGCTCGAAGGTGGCACTGATGCGTGCCTCGCCCTGGCGTGTCCGGGCCTCGATCAGGCGCTGGAAGAAGCTCTTGCGCGGACGTGCCGCGGCGGTGGTTGCGGCGTGCCCGAAGGTTGCGGTCGTGGTGCTCATGATATCCCTCAACTCGTCGGTGAGGATTGCGTGCCGGCCGCTCGTTGGTGGCCGCCGGCGCCGGCCGGCACCGGACAAGTCCGGTCCCGCCTGCTGAACAATAGATAATCCCATGTTCGCTGTTGCGGTAGCCAGACAACCGCAGCGCAGCATTGCAATTAACGCATACGAATGTCGTCATATTTTCATCACGTTGCTAGCGCGTCGCGAATGGTGCAATGCAAACTCATTCCATGGATTGCCGTTTCGGCGAACGGCCTGTTACATAATCTCCCATGTTCCAGAGCTTCACGACCTCCGCAGACCCCGTATCGGGCGCAACGCGCACGCGCGCGCTCCAGGCAAGGCTCGCCGGCCTCGGTCTCGATGCCTTCGTCGTGCCCCGCGCCGACGAGCATATGGGCGAGTACGTGCCACCATCGGCCGAGCGTTTGATGTGGCTGACGGGCTTCACCGGCTCGGCCGGCATGGCCATCGTCGGCAGCCGGCTCGCGGCGCTGTTCGTCGACGGCCGCTACACTTTGCAGGCGGGGACCCAGGTCGATACCGGCCTGTTCACGATCGTGCAGGTGCCCGAGACCAGCCCCGGCGAGTGGCTGGCCGGCAAGCTCGGCCGCGGCGCCGTGGTCGGCTACGACCCGTGGTTGCATTCGACCTCCTGGGTCAAGGCCTTCGAGGCCACGCTCCAGAAAGAGGGTATCGAGCTGAAGGCGCTGTCGCGAAATCCGGTCGATGCGCTCTGGGGCTCGGACAAGCCGGCACCGCCGATCGGCCCGATCAGCGTGCAGCCGATCGAGCACGCGGGCCTCGCAGCGGAGGACAAGATCGCCGCGCTGCAGAAGACCCTCGCGTCAGAGGGGCGCGATGCCGTGATCCTGACTCTCCCCGACAGCATCGCCTGGGCATTCAACATTCGCGGCTCGGACGTGCAGCACAACCCGACACCTCTGGCCTTTGCGATTTTACATGCCGGGTCGAAGCCGGAGCTGTTCGTCGACAAGCGCAAGCTCGGCCCAGAGGCGAAGGCGCACCTCTCCCGCCTCGCACGGCTGCGCGAGCCGGGCGACCTTCCCGAGCGCGTGAAGGCACTGAAGGAGGGCAAGAAGCGGGTCCAGCTCGACGAAGGCACCGCGGCGCACTGGTTCCGACGCGCGCTCGGCGCGAGGAGCAAGCTCGTCCTCGATGCGCGCGACCCGTGCATCCTGCCCAAGGCTCGCAAGAATGCCGCCGAGATCGCCGGCGCACGCACGGCCCACGAGCGCGACGGCGTCGCCATGACGCGATATCTGGCGTGGCTCGACCGCGAGGCGCCCTCGGGGCGCATCGACGAGATCGAGGCCGTGAAGCGCCTCGAGGCCATGCGGGCAGAGACTCAGGCGCTCAAGGAGATCTCGTTCGACACCATTTCCGGCTCGGGGCCGAACGGTGCCATCGTGCACTACCGGGTCACCGAGGCGACGAGCCGCATGCTGGGGAAGGGCGAGCTGTTTCTCGTCGACTCCGGTGCCCAGTATCAGGACGGCACCACCGACGTGACGCGGACCATCGCCGTCGGCAAGCCGACGCAGGAGATGCGCGAGCGTTTCACACTGGTGCTCAAGGGCATGATCGGCATCTCGATGCTGCGCTTCCCGAAAGGCACGACGGGCGTGCAGATCGACAGCTTTGCGCGGAAGGCGCTCTGGGACGCCGGCCTCGACTTCGACCACGGCACCGGCCACGGTGTCGGCAGCTATCTTTCGGTGCACGAGGGGCCGCAGTCGATCTCGAAGCGCGGCCACGTGGCGCTCGAGCCGGGCATGATCGTCTCCAACGAGCCCGGCTACTACAAGACCGGTGCCTACGGCATCCGCATCGAGAACCTGGTGCTGGTGACGGAGCCGTCCGAGATAACCGGCGGCGAGCGGCCGATGATGGGCTTCGAGACGCTGACGCTCGTCCCCATCGACCGCCGCCTCGTCGAGACCAAGCTGATGACGGCGGGCGAGATCCAGTGGCTCGATGCCTATCACGCCCGCGTGCGCGCCACGATCGGCCCTCACCTGACCGGCGAGGACAAGGCGTGGCTGGAGGCCGCGACGGCGCCAGTTGGGAAACGTCAGCCGGCCGGCGGCTGAGTCACGACCCAACCAGCCGTCGTTCAAGGCCGGCCCACGCCCCGGGATGGCTCAATCCTGTAGATATCTCCACTTCACCATCCGTTCGCGGAGATCGATAAGCCGCCCGTCCACGTTGAACGTGCCGTCACCGTTGTGGTGCAGTGTGCGGCGCTCCTTGCGGGCAGGATCGACCCAGATGGCGAGCGCCTCGAGGATCCACAGATCGCGCGCATCTGCGAGCGTATCGTCTGCCACCCGACATTCAACGTTGACGAGGCAATCGGCCAGCAGTGGGGCGGCGACCTTGGCGGCTTTCAGTTTCGCAAGGCCGAAGTGAGAGAGCTTGTCGAGATCGCTTCCCGAGCAGTTGCCGATGTCGACGACCGTACGTGCGAGATCGACGGTGGGAATGGCAATGACACACTCGCGCGTCTCGCGGAGGGCACGGTGGCTCATGTCCCACGGGCCGATGACGCAGCCGATCAACGGAGGATCGTGGCTCACCATCATATGGAAGCCCATCGTCATGACGTTGGGCTTGCCGTCGATGCTTGTCGCGACCAGCACGATGGGGCCCGCCTCGAGGTAGCGATAGGCCTTCGAGGCGGGGACCCGCTCCAGCTCGGAGCGCTTGGTGGGCGTGGGCATCGGAGCCGGAATCCTCGCTGATCCTACCCCGCCCGGTTCAGCCGCGCCGCCTCGGCCATCACCTCGACCGCCTCGGGCTGCTTGGAGCGCACCGTCAGCGACGTCGCGCCCGAATCCTCCCAGGCGCGGTAGCGCTGCTTGATGCGGGCGGGCGGGCCGACGAGCGATTTCTGGTCCACCCACTCGTCCGGCACGGCCGCCGTCGCCTCGTCCTTGCGCTTGGCGAGGTAGAGCTCCTGGATGCGGTTGGCAGCATCGCCGAAGCCGCGGCGAACCATCATGTCCTTGTGGTAGTTCTTGTCCTTGTGGCCCATGCCGCCGACGTAGAGCGCCACCTCGGGCTTCAGCTTGGCGAGCGCCGCCTTCACGTCGTCGTTGACCTCGACGTGGGCCGAGGCCTGGATCTCGAAATTCTTGAGGCTCTTGCCGTTG
>JBFWQN010000318.1:0-6451 GCA_050249405.1 Hyphomicrobiaceae bacterium
CCGTATAGCCTGAGCGATCGCGCAACCGCCATGCCTGGCCGGACCGCTCGACGGTGAGCGTCTTGCCGGCATGCGTCACCTCGATCGCGGCAACCGAGTTGATGCCTTGCGCCAGGTCGGGAAGGAACTGTGCGCCCTCGACCTTGCCGGCCGCCCAGTTGTTGCTGCCGAGCCAGACGCCGACCGCGACGAGCACGGATACCGCCGAGGCCGCGGCGAGCCCTAGGAATTGATGCGGCTTGATCACGGGATCGTCTCCTTCGGAGCCAGTGCCATCAGGCCTTGCCGTTGCCACCGCGGCGGCGGATCAGGCCGACCCCGAGCCCGCCGAGACCGATGAGCAGCGGAATGGCCGCGATATTGAAGAACTTCAGCCAGCCGTCGAGCCGGTCGATGTCGCGGCGGAGCGCCGCCTTCACGTCGCGCAACTCACGGCGAACCGTCACCATCTCGGCGCGGAACTTCTCGATCTCGGCTTTTTCTGCTTCCGAGAGGATTGCCGTCTGCTGGCCCTCGTCGCCCTTGGTCTCGACCTTGGCGAGCTTCTGCTGCAAGTCCTTCAGCTTGGCGACAAGGCTCTCCTCCTTCTGCCGGAAGCGCTGCTCGGCCTCGCGGCGGATGGTGTTGACGCGATCGAAGGGGCGCTCGACGACACCGCGCCCGCGCAAATCGGCCAGCGCCTCGCCGCCGGACAGATTCTCCAGCGCATTCACGACGAAACCGGCGTTGTCGGCCTGCGGGATCGCCATCTGCTGGCCGAGAAAGTCGCGAACCTCGACCCAGAAATGATCGGCGAGCATGTCGCTGTCGGCCACGACGACGATGTTCACACGGCCGGCCGCAACGTGACCCGGCTCGGGCTTCGCTGCCGAAGCCGCCTTCGCCGCAGCATCGACGGGCGCAGATTTACCCTCGGCTGCCTTCGCCGGCTCGGCCTTCGGAGCCTCGGCTGGCTTGTCGGCCTTGGCCGCCTCGGCGGCTGGCTTCACGTCGGTCTTGTCGGCCGCCTTGGTCTCGTCCTTCTTCTCGTCGTCCTTCGGGCGCCCACCGGGATAGGCCGTCTTCGCCTCGCCACCAATGCGCGCAGCCAGCATCAGCGCCTTGCCGCCCGACTTGAAGTCGCGCTGGATGGCCAGCGGATCGGGGCGCATCTTCACCTTGTCGGCGTCGAAAAGCCCGCCCCGCGGCGACGTCTCGATGAGCGGCTGGACGATGGTGGTGGCGCCATCGACCTTGGTCAAAGCGCCGGCCGTCGCCAGGTTCAGGCGCTTGATCGAGCCGGCGAGGGGGTCCTTGTCGTTGATCTGGGCCTTCTCGATCTGCAGCCAGGCCAGATAGTCGGTGATGACGGGCTGGCCCATCGGGCCGCCGCCGAACTGCACCCGGCGAGCCAGGCCGGGATCGCCGACGACCTTGTCGACGTCGAAAGCCAGGCCCCACTTGCTCATGATGGCACGCAGCTCGGACGCAACCGGGAGCGTCAGCCCGGCGGGCCCGCCGGACTGGCCGGCCTCTGCGACCGGATCGACGAATGCCAGGATGCGACCGCCGCCGAGCGCATACTGATCGATGGCGTAGGCTGCATCCTTGGTGAGCACCTGGGGCTGCACCAGCATCAGGACATCGATGTCCTTCGGGATCTCCTTGAGGCTGGGATCGAGCGTGCGGACCTCGAAGAAGTCGCGGATCTGCTCCATGATCATCCACGGCTGCGCCGGTTGCGCACGCGGGTTCATGGGATTCATGCCGCCGTCGAGCTGGATGCTCGAGAGCATGCCCACCACCTTCTTCTTCGGGTTGGCCAAGCCGTTGATGAGCTTGGTCAGATCGTACTCGAGGAAGCGCTCCCGGTCGGGCGCGAAGAACGGCACGACGGCGTCGTTGTCGGTGAGGTTGGAGGCGACGAGGCCGAAATAGGCCGTCTCGCCGTCCTGGTTCAGGCGTTGGCCGCGCAGACCCGCTGCCGCCGCGCGATCCTCGGCATCGGAGAACGGCTCGGGGTCGAGATAGGTGACCTGCAGCTTGCCCCCGGAGATATCGCGGTACTGATCGAGCAGGCCTTTCACGCGATCGAAGTGGCGCGCGAAGATGGGCGCCACCTCGCCGAGACGGCGCGAATAATAAACGCGCACGTTGATCGGCTCCTGCATGCGCGCGAGCATGCGGCGGGTGCCTTGCGAGATCGTGTAGAGGTGGTCCTCGGTGAGATCGGCCTTGACGTTGCGGGCCGAGACCGACGCGGCGAGATTGAGCGACACGAAGATGAGCGCGGCCAGTGCAAGTCCACCCCAGGCGAGCGTGGATCGACTGAGGCCGGAGGCCCACTGCATGGCCTCGCCCGGTGCAAGCAGCGCCCAGCCCATAGCCCGCTGGGAGTGATGGACGACGGCCTTGGGCAGGCCGCGGCGCGGTGCAGAGGAGGCGGTCTTATTGTCCGTCATGACGGTAATGTCCTCTCAGGCGGCCTTGCGCTGCTCGACGACGATGGCGTTGGCGAACAGGAAGAAGGCGATGAGCGACAGATAGAAGAACAGGCCCGAGGCCGAGATCACGCCGCGGATGATCTGCTCGAAGTGCGTGAGGAAGCTCAGGCTCGAGACGGCCTCGACGACGATGCGCGGTGCCCAGGAGCGGAAGAAGTTCAAGACGAGCTCGCTGCCGCTCATGACCAGAAGGAAGCAGATGGTCGAGGCCACGATGAAGGCGATGACCTGGTTCTTGGTCAGGGCCGAGATGCACGAGCCGATGGCGAGGAATGCGCCCGCCATCAGGAAGCTGCCCAGGTAGCTCGCGAGGATCACTCCGTTGTCGGGCTTGCCCAGGTAGTTGACCGTGATCCACATGGGAAAGGTGAGCGCGAGCGCGCAACCGATGAAGACCCAGGCCGCCAGGAACTTGCCGACGATCGCCTCGCCCGTGGAGACGGGAAGCGTCATGAGCAGCTCGATGGTGCCGGTCTTCCTCTCCTCTGCCCAAAGCCGCATGGCGACGGCAGGAACGAGCAGCAGGTAGAGCCACGGGTGGTACTGGAAGAACGAGACGAGATCGGCCTGCCCGCGCTCGAAAAAGTTGCCGATGAAGAAGGCGAACGCGCCGGTCAAGGCCACGAAGATGACGGCGAACACGTAGGCGAGGCCCGTGCCGAAGTAGGCGGCGAGCTCGCGCTTCATGATGATCCAGACGTTACGCATGGCGGCGCGCAGCCTCCTCGCTGGTAATCTTGCGAAACACCTCGTCGAGGCGCCCGCGCTCGACGTAGAGCTCGGCCACCGGCAGCGACCTCTCCGAGAGGAGCGTCGCCACCTCGGTGGCGATCATGGCGCCATCCTTCGGGAGCGCGCGGAGCTGGACGAGGCCATTGGCGGCCGGCAGGCGCTCGACCGACGCGACCAGCGACAGCGTGGCCAGAGCGCCGGCAACAGCCTCGGCCCGGCCGGCATCGACCCTGATGGCCACGGCGTTGTGATAGGGCATCCGGCGCTGCAACTGCTCGGCCGTGCCATCGGCAACGATGCGGCCACGGTCGATGACGACCGCACGTGTGCAGACGGCCTCGACCTCCTCCAGAATGTGTGTCGAGACGATGATGGCCTTGTCCTTCGCCATCTCCTGGATCAGGGAGCGAACGTGGTGCTTCTGGTTGGGATCCAGGCCGTCGGTCGGCTCGTCCATGATCAGCACGGCCGGATCGTGCAGGATCGCCTGGGCGAGGCCGACGCGACGCTTGAAGCCCTTGGACAGGGTCTCGATCTGCTGATCGACGACGCCCTCGAGACCGGTTCGGGCAATCGCCTTGGCAACGCGCTCGGCCTTGGCCGCGCCATCGAAGCCGCGCACCTCGGCGATGAAGCGCAGGAACGAGGACGGCGTCATGTCGCCGTAGGCCGGCGCGCCCTCGGGCAGATAGCCCAGCCGGGCCTTGGCCTCTTTCGGCCGCTCGGAGACCGACACGCCGCAAATGCGCGCCGAGCCGCTATCGGGCTCCAGAAAGCCGGTCAGCATCTTCATCGTTGTGGATTTTCCGGCACCGTTGGGGCCGAGAAAACCAAGAACCTCGCCCTTGGCCACCGTCAGCGAGATCTCGTCGACCGCCGTGATGTGACCGAATGTCTTCCTGAGCCGGTCTGCCTCGACCAGAACGTCCATGGAAACCCCTCCCCTGTCGAGCCGGGCCGGTCTTACGGCCGGCCTCCGAAGGCCGACGCGAATGCCATCTATTCCTCCCGGACCGGCACGGTCGCCGGGAGTGCGCGAAGGCGGCGTCAGCATGTGGTTCCGGCGGAGCAGGTATGCGCAAGCGTTGGCACTGTCAAGTTACGAGTGCCAAAGGTGTCGCCAGCACCCGCCGCCGTGGTCAAGGCTCTCGAGGCCGCCGATCACGAGGGTCTCGACTCCGGAAGCAAGGCCACGAGCTCCTTGTCCACCGTATGCCCGAAGCGACCGGGCGCAAACGGTGTCACGTCCATGTTCAGGCGCTCGCCGGATGCGAGCGCGGCCACGATGCGACCCGTATTCGGACCTCCGGTGAGCCCGAGATGGCCGTGACCCGCCGCCATGAGGATGTTCGGGTAGCCCGGCAGGGGACCGATCGCCGGAAGGCTGTCGGGCGTGCCCGGCCGCGGACCCATCCAGCGGCGCCCGTCGGCGAGACGGGCACGAGGGAACATCGCGCGCGCCTGCCGCTCGAGCACCTCCGCCCGGCGCCAGGACGGCGGATCGTCGGGTCGGCCCAGCTCCTCGGTTCCAGCGACCCGCAGGCCCATCTCCATCGAGGTCACAGCAAACTGGCGCTCGGCCTCGCTGACGACATGGTTGAGAGTGATGCCCGGATCCGAATAGGTGATGTGATAGCCGCGCTCGGCGATGAGCGGCAGACGCAGCCCGAGAGGCCGTGCCAGCTCCATCGACCAGCTCCCGGCGGCAATGATAATCGCCTCGGCCGCCATCTGTCCGGCCGAGGTCTCGAGCCCGGTCACCGCGCCTGCCGGACGCAGCGCGCGCACCTCGGCCTTCACGATGCGTCCGCCCTCGCGCTGCAGGAGCCCGGCGTAGGCGACCGTCAGCCTGTAGGGATTGAGCGTGTAGCCGATCGGGCCGAGACGCACGCCGCGCTTGTACTCGCGCGAAAGCTCGGGCTCGGCCTCGTACAGCGCCTCGCCATCCAGCACCTCGATCTCCGAGCCTCGCTCGCGCCGGAGCCGCCAGGACAGGCCGTTCTCGACGTCGAGACGGGCGGGGTCGCGGGCAATATAGAGATAGCGGTTTGGGCGAACGAGGTCGGGCACGCCTGCCTGACGAGCCAGCGCCTCGTGCAGCTCCAGCGAGGTGCCGTAGAGCGCCTTCATGGCGTCGGCCGAGGCGGTCACGCGGGGCAGGTTGGCGGCCTGGCGGAACTTCCACAGCCAGCGGGCTGTGTACGGCAGCGAGCCCCAGCGCACGACGAGCGGGCTTTCCGGATCGAGCAGCATGCTCGCCGCCTCGCGCTCGATGCCTGGAATGGCAACAGGAACCACGGCTTGAGCGGCGAGAATGCCTGCATTGCCGAACGAGCAGGATTCGCCCGGGCCGACCCGATCGACAACCGTCACGTCCCAGCCGCGGCGGAGAAGCTCGATGCCGCTGCAGACGCCGACAATGCCGGCTCCGACGACGATGGCACGCCGACGTCCCGTGCTACGCATGCCTGAGAACTCCTGTCGGACCCCGACTCCGGAGTTGTTGTGCCACGTGCGCTCATGCCATGCCAATCGCCATTGCAGTGAAGAGCGTTAACGGCCAACTCGACAGGTCCTCCGGCGGGGACGCCGTCGGGCGAGAGACGAAAGGCGACGATCCGTGCGGATCGCCGGTGTCGTGCCGATGGACGCTCCGGCCGCCCCGCCCCGTTCCTACTCGGCCTCGCGATCACCGGCAGGCCGGCGACGGGTGCGCTCGTGACGAGCCTGCTTCTCGAGTCGATCCGACAGCTCGTCGACCTGTCGCTGAGCCGCGCCGAAGGCATCGCGCAGCGCCAACATGACGTCGGTGTGCGCGCTATCGGCGTCCGGCTCGTGATCGACCACGACCGGCTTCATGCCGGGAATGCCGATGTCGATCCGGACATGGAAGAACTTCGGCAGCTGGCTGCGGCGCTGAGGCGCCGTGATCACGACGCGAGCGTGCGTGATGCGCTCGAAGCGCGCCTCGATGCGCTTGAATTTCTCGCGTATCCGCGCCTCCACCGCCTCGCTGCGCTCCACTCCGTGAAACGTGATCTCGAGCGGTGCCTGCATGAGGTGACCCTTCCATCTCCCGTGGCGCGTGCCCCTAGTACCTTGGTGCGTTCGCGCGAGAGGTCAAGGAGCTTGATCAATGCTCCGCCGGGCTCCCAAGAGCCTTCGAAGGCAGATCGTTTTGCGGGCTTCGCGACTTGGGCTAAGCTCGATGGAGGCTGTGCATCTGCCCAGCCCAT
>JBFWQN010000319.1:0-6366 GCA_050249405.1 Hyphomicrobiaceae bacterium
ACCCTAAACAGGCCAGCAACGACGTCCCCTTCCGGGCGACATCATTTCGGAATGGTGGGCGACTTCAATTCGGAATGGTGGGCGAATTCATCTCGGAATCGTGGGCGACATCACCCGGAATTCGCAGCCGATGGCAGCGGGGCCGGGTTGATCGGCGCCGGGGTGGTCGGACTCGTCGCAGGTGCGGCGTCCTTCGGCATTCTGGCGTTGCTGTTCGCCACACTGCGCGCCCCAATTCTTCGCATTGCCGTCGCTCTGATCTTCGCGGCACCTGCCGCTGTCGCAGGCTATGCCCTGGTGCATGGCGTGACGGATGGAGCCGTTCCATCTCCCGTCTGGCGGCAAGTCCTCTGCCTTTCAGGCAGCGGATTCGTTGGCCTCTCGGCGTTCCTGCGCCTGGCTGCTTCCACTTCATCGCGCGGCGGATGATGTTCCAGCATCCACAAGTTGGACTCGATAATCAAACAACAGGAGCAGTTCCGCCGGTGCGCTTCGTTCAGCCGCGTTCCCCGATGGAGACGCGTTCGTCACCGAGGTCGATCACTTTGTCGGTCCCAGCGATAACGGCTCATATCGGCCGTTTGCGGTCTGCTCACCCCAAAGGCCGCTTTATGGCCCAAAGCGGTCAGGGGACCCCATACCCGTGGTGCGGCGTAGGGGGCGCTTCCCATCCATAGCGACGTTGGCATGCCTTGGCTGCCGCCGCCTCACGACGAACCAAACTGCTTGGCGAGGTCGCGGAAAGTGCAGGTTCGATCCACCAGGGTGGACATCGTCTTGGTGAACTGCATGGGTACGATCTTGTCGGTCACGAGCGCGGTTTTCAACTTGATGTCTTCGACAGGGATTTTGGTTATCGACGCCACGGCCGAAAGGTTGGCTCTGAGGAAGTCGACACGATCGAGGTGCTTCTGGATCGGAGTGCGTTTCTTGTGACGGGTGCCCCTGGTCGTGTAGTCGGCGAGGCGCTCGCCAATCTCACCGATTGTCCGATCGAGAAGCAGCTTTTTGCATTCGATGGCCCAGACCGTCTCGGTCTTTTTGTCCCAGGCCAGCACGTCGACATCGCCCAGCTCCTTCTTGCCACCGAACAGCGTCATCAGTTGGTCGGGTTGTGCATCAAGACCAATTTCCTGCAGCTTCGCCGCGACGGAATGGTTGAAGGCATGGCCAAGCTCGTTGACGATCTTGCCGAGCCAGCGATCGACCTCCTTGGCGTCGAACATCTCGGCGCCCAGCCGACCGTCGACAAGACCGAACAGGCGAAAGACGACCTTAGAGACGAGCGCAGAGGCCACGAGGACTTCTGCGTCGTCGGTCTCGTCGATCTGGATGAGCGGACGCCGCGTCAGCGACAGCTTTCGGTTCATTCGCCAGGGCTGCCAGTCTCGCGCCGACGCGCCTTTCGGATTTCGTTCGCCCCACTCTGCTCGCGGCAGCAGCGTGAGAGAGGCAAATGCCCGCTCTGCATCAACGGCGCCGTCCATCTTGCGGAAGAAGTCGAGTAACTCGCTCTTGCGCATGCTGAAACAGGCTTGTCCTACTTCGATCGCCATTTCGGCGAGGCCATGTGAGGTCGCAACGAGATGTTCCAAATCCATCCCGAACTCGGCCCGCATCGCAATCTTCAGGTCCGGATCGATCACCGGCGCCGATGGCAGCGGTGCACCGGGGGCGGGAATGTCGAACGACGTTGCGTACGAGTCAGCGGCCTCGTGGAAGGCGCGGTCGCCCTGGGCAAACATGTAGGGCACGTGGGTGTTTTCCCCAAAGCCCCTGTCGAACTGGAAGTCGCCGTTCGGCGCAACGCTGAGTGGGCCCGTGGCGAGCCCATAGAAATGGGCATCACATTGACCGGCACAGTCCAGCATCGCCGCGACCTTGCCGATCAGGTCATCGAGATCGATGTCGGTGCACGGCCGGCCGCCCGTCGTCGGTGAGGTGCAGATCGCCATCTCGGCCAGTGCACGGCTCGCAACGCCGGCAGCCGATCTTCTGAGTTCGGCCTTGTTGCTCGCGTCCAGTACATCCGCTTGGTCGTCATGGAGTGCCCGCAAGGCGGCGGCGGTCTGCTGCCACTCCCGGCGATCCCTGTCGATCGCCTCGTGGTTCAACAGCGCCCTGACGACGATCGAGCGCCGGTCCAGTTTCTCAAGCTTGTCCTTGATCCGCTCCCAGATTCTCAGCACCGCCGTCTGAAGCAGTGATCCGACATCGTCCGCGGGGACCTTCCCTGCCGCTTTCGCTCCGGCGTCAAACGCCAGTCCGAGATGAGCCCAACCACGGTCCTCATCGAACACGAAGCGGGGTGGCGGCAGGTCCAGGTACGATCCGACGATATCCGTTACGTCGTTAGCGGGAATTGCATGCGCGAAGCGGGCATCAGCCGAACCGGTCACCTCCGTGGCGAGGCGGTCCGCCCACTCCGCGTCCTGAGGCGTCCCCGCCAGTTCCGAGGCCGCGAGGGCCATGGAGGCCAGCAGCTGCCTCTCTGCGATATTAGTCGCGTCCATGTAGCCACGCAGTGAAGCGACGCCAGATCGGATGGCAATGACGCCGTCAACCAGTTCGAACTGTGGACGCTCTGGCGGAGTTGCATCGCTCATCGCCGCATCGGTCAGCCGATCGATGTCGGGAAATTCCAGCCGGAAGTGGATGGGCCGTTCAGGCAGGCCGGGCAGGAACTCCTCGAGCCTCGGAGCGAGCCATACGAGCCAGCGCTGGGCCGCGTCCCAGATCCTCGCTGAGAACGCCCGATATGGTCCATCAACGATGGGCAACTCGACCCACCAAGCGCGGCTTGGGGTTTCCACTACCGCAAGAAAATCGCCGTTGAGGGCCTCAAACGGCGCAACGTACAGCGGCAGGTTGCTGATCTCCCTGAAATACGAGCTCGTGGAGCGCCGCTGTACCTCGACGAACCGACTGACGGTCGGATCAACAACCAGATGATAGTCGAGGGCGCTGCGAACTCGGTGGCGCACCGCCGCCGCATAGTCCGTCGTCACTATTGCTAACGCGCCCTTCGACATCTCCGGCTGCACGGGGTCGAATCCGTGCGCTTCGAGGTAACCGTAGCGGTTAATGAAGTCGCCGACGCTGTGGATGTCGTAACCCCGCGCGTGCAGCTGTTCCTGCTGAGAGATTATCTTCCACACGCGGTTGGTGTCAAAGTCAGCGTCCCAACTCATCCGCAACGCGTCGCCGAGCCCGATACTGACACGGTGCCACTCAGCAGGGCTTTCATCGAACCCCATGGCGATGCCTCGCCCGACACCGCCATGGACGATCAACGTCAAGCCCCGGCGATAGCCGGCCGAGGCCGCCAGCTGCTTTTCGAGCTGCGAGACGGCCGAGGCACCGCGATCCAGGTCCTTGTCGTTCATTCCCTGGAGGCCGGTCCCCATCGCCTCCGAAAGCTCGTCAGCAACGAGCACAATCAATGCATAGCCGCCCAGATCGAACTCCGCCTTGACGACCGTCAGCTTCAGTTCGGCCGAGAAAGGCAGAATGGCCTGCCCGGACAACCTCATATTTCCAGCCAGAACCATGCGTACGTCCTGCAATTCGGCGCTTGCGATCGCCGCCTGCAGCTCGGGAAGGGCGCCTGCAGCAGCCGCTTTGTCGAGGATCAGCCGCCGCGCCGCCGCACCGATCGCCGTCGGAAGCATCACCAACCAGCCGCCTTCATGTCTCAGCAGGGGAAAGCGTTCGAGCGAGCTGTTCGTCAGGGACTCGCTTTCGAGATTTGCCAGATCATTTGCATCGCCGACGAAAGGCGCGAGGTCGCGGGCGACGAGGCCCAGCCCGAATATCTCTCGCAAGCTGAAGCTGACGGCCTTCACCCCGGCCTCGACGTTCCTCGGTGCAACTCTAACCGGCGAAACCGGCTGGGAGTCGGCTAGGGTGTATCGCGTCACTCCGGCCTTTTGCGCCATTGCCTCGCCCAGATAGAGCAGCGACATCACGAACTGCATCGCCTCGTTCGCCCAAGCCTCCTCGCGCAATGGCAATAGCGCACCCATGATCCGCGCCAGATGGTAGCCGTTATCTTGCCATGCTCCTTCGAGGATCGTGGCGCTACCGAACGAAGACGGCACTACCGAACTGAACACGTCCTCGACCGGGTCTTCGCCGGCGCCGATCCCGTCCTTAAGGAGAATGTCGTTCACCCATTCCCTCACCTGCAAGAGCGTGGGCTTCACAGTGCCTTTGCAGTTGAGGAATGCGAGGTGGATGAGAGCCTCGATGCGCAAAGTGGCTGCATGGTTTTCTGGCTGGGTAAGAAGCCCGGCAAGGATTTCAATGACATGGCGCTGGCTGAACTTCGCCAGCCGAGCGCACAGCGCCGTCTGGCGCTCCGCCAGTGCGTCCAGGCTGAACATGTCGCCCGCTCGCGCAGCGGCGAACAGGGATGACAGTGCGTCGATCGTGGGACCGTTGGCGGCCATGTTCTTATCCTTCAACATCTCGGCCCGCTGAATCGCGCCTGCGCGATGGGACGAGGCTGTGTAGTGCTTGCGGCGAGAAGTGTTTTGACCCCGCGGTAGCATCGTTAAATTCGTTCGCATCGCAAGGAGCTTTGACGAGTTCGATCAAGATGTCTCGCCTTCCCTCTGGTGCCAGATCGGAAGGGTGACTAGTGGCGGCCAGACGCTGAGGGAGGTTGCCCACCGTACCGCCGAAGCCCTGCGAAGCTCGCTTCTGCGATCGAAACCGAAGCATTCGACCCCGGCACGGTCCCGATCTTGGCGTTGATGGCGAAGGTGGGTGAACTATCGCTCGGCTTCTATGACCGGACGGGTCCGTCTAGTTGCTGAAGGACGCTTCGCCAGGTCGACTGCTACGCCTCACACCGACCGATTGGAGCTCGGCCCCTATGACCTCCGCTTCTGGCGCCAAGCCGACGTCAGTAGCTCGATAGCGGACTGTCCGTTTACACCCCAAAGCGGCCCGACCAATGCAACCCGAACTTACCGGAAAGCGCTGCGCAGCCAGGCCGCACTCAACCGATCAAAATCTCAATACAGAAGCACTAGCGAGTGCCTCGCGCTGGTAGGCATGTTTTGCAACACCCGAAGGAGAATTTGGCCTTCGCCTTTCAATTCAGCTCCCTCGCGCCCGCAGGCGTATCGATTATCGCGCGGTAACGGAATTGGCCGCCCCTTCGGACCTTCGGTGGATTGACCACGCCCAGCCTCTCATAGAGCTCGGTTACCTGGTCAGGGTCGGGATGCTCGATCTGGAAAGAAAGCAGATTCGTACCGAAATCCGGCATTGTTGATGCGGGACTTCCCCGTTCCTCCCAATCCATGGCCGATGGTGCGATGCCATCGACGGGTAGCGAACCGTCGGGAGGAACGGCGAAGAGCCACGTACGATCGCCGCGGGAGAGACGCGTCTTCTCCCCGAGCACAGAGCCGTGCTGCGCGAGCATGGCATCGAGATCGCTGGTTTGCGCGACCCATCCGCGAAGTCGGCGGCCATCCTCCCATGCCGATCGAACGGCGTCGGCATCGTCCAGTCCGAACCAGCGTGGCCTGTTGGGCCGCTCCACAGTCGGATCCACGGCGATCACCTCCAGGAAGACCTCGTTGCTCAGGCGCAAAAGAAGGTTGTGCGTCCCCATGAGAGGATGCTTGCCGCCCACCGGCATATCGATGCCGAGCTGATCGCGCACATGAGCTGCCCCGACCTCGAGGGACGGTGCGATGATTGTCAGGTGGTCGAGCTTCAGCATCATTCCTCGTTCACGTCGTCGCTTCCTTGGTATCGGCAATGCCGCATTGCGGAGATCCGCCTTTACGGATTTCAGGAAGCCTTGGTAATTCCGACTATGATCCCACCCACTTGGTCGGCAGCATCGGTAAACGGCAGATAGAGCCTCGCTATGCGCGTTGGACCGCCCGGGAGTTGCACCTGATCTTCCATCATGAGTGTGCGGCCCGTCTCGAGCACGACAACTGCTTCGTTCTCGGCGTCCGTACTCGACGGCGTGAGGCGACCGATTGATTCGCCTGCCAGCGCAATTCCGTAAAGCCGATCGACCGTCTTGCCACTCCGTTCGATCTTTGGTGCCACCTCCGACCCGATTGGCCGGAAGACTACCACAACCACATCCTCCAGATCAGCCAGACACTGGATGATTGCTTCAGCGCGGGGCATGGCCGCGCCGTCTCTCCCTGCGAGCCAAATCCGAAAGAGCCGCCCGAGTACCGGATGGCGATCCGCGATCAGTTGAGAGTCCATACGGGCTTTCATTGTCGAAGGGCCAACCTGATTTTCTGGTTATCTGTATTTCGGTTTAATTGGTCTGCCGGTTTCGTCAATAGCCGGCAGGGCATATGCAAAAAACACTTCGCTCTC
>JBFWQN010000320.1:0-6354 GCA_050249405.1 Hyphomicrobiaceae bacterium
AGGTCCATCATGCCGATCTCCTCGATGCCGAGGCGACTCAGCGCGTCATAAAGGCGTCGCGTCCCGAGTTTGTGCTGCATTTCGCGGCCCATGCGGCACTTCCGCAGGAGATCGACGAGATGGAGATCATCCTGAACACGGTGCAACCGCTCGTCAATCTTGCCGCGGCCAGCGTCGGGTGCGAGCTCTTCATCAATGCGGGGAGCTCCTCGGAGTATGGCTACCAGACGGGACCCATGACCGAGACGTCGCTTCCCAATCCGACACGGGTGCACGACATCGCCAAGCTCGCGCAGTCGCTATACGGCACCTATGCGGCGCGCTTCAAGGGGATGCCGCTCGTGACCCTGCGCCTGTTCTCGGTGTACGGCCCGTGGGAGCACGGACGTCGCTTGCTTCCCCGGCTGATGTTGTCGGCTCTGCAGGGCCGGCCGGTTAGCCTGTCATCGCCTCATGTCGGCCGCGACTTCATCTTCGTGGACGACGTCGTGCGTGCCGTCGAGCACTGCATCCAGCACCCCGCATTGCGCGACGGCTCGATTGTCAACCTGGGCACGGGCGTCGAGCACAGTATCCGCGAGGCCGTGGAGCTGGTGGAGGAGATTCATGGCGGACCGCTTCCTTTGACATGGGGGGCTGTCGAGGAAAAGCGGTGGGACTCGCCGCGCTGGGTCGCCGACACGACGCGGCAGAAGCGGGATCTGGGCTTCACGGCGGAGACCGATTTTCGCGAGGGGCTGCGGGCGACCTATCGGTGGTTCGCCGACAACGCCGGCCGCTACGAAGAATATGGGCAAGATGGATAGCTCGAAGATGAAAACGCCCCTCTCTGGAGACGAAGAAGACGCCCTTGCGGCATGCGACGACGCCTTGCGGTGGCTGTTGCGGTACCGCGATGCCCATGGCGGGGTGTTTCCCGAGCGCATCTTCAATGCCCTCATCCGCCTCCGCCCTTCATGCTCGTCGGAGGTGATTGTGCACAAGATCGTCGACGACGAAGTGTTCTTTTGGCTGACGCTGCGCGCCGTCGATGACGCGGATCCGTTCAATGGCATGTGGCACTATACCGGCACCGTCGACCGATGCGGCGATTACCTGATCGGGGGCGTACGCCGGGTTCTGGATCGCGAGCTCGGCGGCCGTACTTTGCAAACCTGCCGGCGCGTGGCGTCGATCTATCCTGTCCGCAGCCGGCGCTCCGACATCCTGAGCGTTCTGTTCATGTGCACGCTCGGAGAAGAGCCGTCATCGCCGGAACAAGGCCGCTGGTTCTCCTCGGCCGAGGCGATGAGCCTGACGCCTCTGCGGAAAGACGGCACCGGCATCATCCCGTCGCACCTGGTTGGCCTGTCGCTATGCCTGCGGGCTCTCGGCCGGCCGCACGACTGCGCGCGAATCGAGCCGTCGCCGATTGGAATGAGAGTCAAAGGTGATGACGGCTTCCTTCAGGATGTCGTGCTCGCCGATGAGATCGACGCCGGCATCGTGCGCGCCTTCGTGGCCTGAGAGAGGGGCGCGGCGCAGGGGGCAGGGCCGCTGATGGCGGTGATCTGGCGCGCCATCGATGGCGTACTCATCTGGAGCGTTTCCCGATATGGTTGCAGCGGGCACATTCAGTTCGGCTGATTCCAGCCGAACTGAATGTGACTCAGGCGCCGAATTCGCGCCGCACCTGTTCCGAATGCTGGCCCACGGTCGGAACCTCACCCAGCCGCTCGGGCTCACCATTCCACGAGGCGGCGAGCGCCGGCATTGAGACCTCGCCGCTTGCCGTGCCGAAGCTCACGCGGCGAAGCTGCGGATGGCTCGAGAGATCGTCGACCGAGCTCACCCTCGCCCAGGCGATCTGTGCGGCATCGAGCCGGGCCGCCAGCACCTCGAAGGTCTGGGCGCCGAAGCTCCTCTGGACGATGGCGTTGGTGTCGTCGCGTCGCGCATTGCGCGCCTTGTTGGTGGCGTAGTCGGGATCCTTCTCCAGGCCCGGCTTGTCGAGCACGCCGTGGCAGAGGCGCTCGAACTCGCGGTCGTTCTGGATCGAGATCAGCACCGGCACCTTGTCGGCCGTCTGGTAGACACCGTAGGGCGCGATGAAGGGATGGGTGAGGCCGAGCCGCGGCCAGTCGTAGTTGGAGTAGTCCTTGGCCAGCACCGGCACGGTCATCCATTCCGCCATGGCGGAGAACAGCGAGACCGCGATGGCGCGCCCCTCGCCGGTCTTGTGGCGGGCCAGCAGCGCCTCCAGCACGGCGGCGTGGGCGTACATGCCGGTGCCGATGTCGGTGGCCGAGATGCCGACGCGGCCCGGACGCTCGGCCGTGCCGGTGATCGAGGCGAGTCCGCTCTCGGCCTGCACCAGCAGGTCGTAGGCGCGGCGGTTCCTGTAGGGGCCGTGCTCGCCGTAACCCGAGATGTCGACGGTGATCAGCCGCTTGTTGCTGGCCCGCATCGCGGCCGAGCCGAAGCCCGCACGCTCGGCCGCGCCCGGCGCCAGGTTCTGGATCAGCACGTCGGCCCGGGCGATCATGCGATGCAGCAGCGCCAGATCGTCCTTGTCCTTGAAGTCGAGCGTCACCGACTGCTTGCCGCGGTTCAGCCAGACGAAGTAGCTCGACTGCCCGTGCACGTAGGCATCGTAGGCGCGGGCGAAATCGCCTTCCGGCCGCTCGATCTTGATCACCCGCGCGCCGGCATCCGCCAGGCGGGCCGCGCAATAGGGCGCGGCCACGGCCTGCTCCACACTGATCACCAGCAGACCTTCAAGCGCTCCGGGCATCCTGCAACTCGTCTCCTCGCGATGGCTGATCCGACTACCATGCCGAGGGCGGAATTGCTGCTGCAAAGTCTATCGCCGGTTGACCTGTTCCTGCGCGAAGCCGGCCATCGATGCGTAGCCGCGCACGACCGCCTCGCGCTCGGCGTGGCTGGCGACGCGGTCGACGTCGTCGAAGCCGTCCGGCGCCCGTGCTTCGATCAAGTCGATCACGCCCTCGGGTCCGCCTGCGCGGTTGGCAACCACGATCTTCGCCATGGCCGGCCGGCGTTCGGCGTCGTAGGCGGTGAAGGCTGCTGGGACCGACGCCGCCGCCTTGAGGTGTCGCGCGAGGCACTGCGCATCGACGATCGCCTGGCTCGCACCGTTGCTGCCCACCGGATACATCGGATGGGCGGCGTCCCCCAGCAGGGTCGCGCGGCCGAACGACCAGCGCGGCAACGGATCGCGGTCGCAATTGGGATACTCGTAGAATGTCTCTGTCGCCTCGATCAGCGCCACCGGATCGAGAAAGCCCAGGCGGAACTTGTCGCGCACGAAGGGCAGCGCCTCCTCGCGCTGTCCGATGCGATTCCAGTCCTCCCGCCGCGGCGGCGGCACCTGACCCTCGCTGAGACGGGCCATGATCGCCCAGTTGGTCAACCGCATCTGCGGTCGCGCCGGGTCCATGTGGATCGGATAGAACACGAACTTCGCGGCATTGCCGCCGGCGATCACCATCGTCCTGCCGTCGACATGGACCGGCCATTCCGTCGCGCCGCGCCACAGCATTGTCCCGTTCCAGATCGGTGGTCCCTCGTCAGGATAGAGGATGGATCGAACCGTGGAATGGATGCCGTCGGCGCCGACCAGGGCATTGCCCTCGACCGCGATGGTCTTCCGATCTCTCCGGCTCTCGAAGGAGGCCACGACGCGATGCTGCTGCTCGTCGAAGCCGACCAGCCTGCAGTCGGTATGGATCCGGCCTGGCCCCAGCCGGTCGAGCACCGCGCGATGGAGAACGCCCTGCAGCTTGCCGCGATGAATGGCGAACTGGGGCACATCGTATCCGGCGTCCGTGCCGCGCAGTTCCCGCCACACTGTCTGGCCGAAACGATTGCAATAAAACAGCTCGCGCGTGCGAATACCGGCACGGTCGAGCGCCGGCAGGAGATCGAGCTGCGCCAGAACGCTGATGGCATGCGGCAACACGTTGAAGCCCACGCCGAGTTCGCGCAGCTCAGGGGTCTGTTCGAAGATCTCGGCATCGAATCCGGCCTGGTGCAGACAGAGGGCGGTGGCAAGGCCGCCGACACCGCCGCCAACGATCAGGATTTTCTTGCAATCAGAACTATGCATCGAACCGACTCCGTACAGATTGCTCCGGCGGGCAGCGCGTTCTCGATCAAGTCGTGGAGGGCGAACGGGTCAAGCAGCGTGACCGGATCGCGACGTTCGGCGTCTCACTACCGCAACAGGCAGGCGCGATCGAAGGGACATTTTCTTGCGGCCGCCGTAAGAAAATGTACGAAGCGAACGTGGCGAAGCCCACAGAAGCCTGCCGATGCTGTGAAGTTCTGAACTGCAAGCGCTCGTCCTGCGGCGTTGTTGCTTTGCCGGCTGATCACGTCAATGTTGGGAGCGAACAGAAAGAGGTGGGCGCCAAATGCCGGGACCGCTCGAAGGAGTGCGTGTGATCGATCTGACGGCCGTGCTGCTGGGGCCGTTCGCCACACAGCACCTGGCCGACATGGGCGCTGACGTGATCAAGGTCGAGCCGCCGGAAGGCGATCTCTTGCGGGTCTCGGGCGGCTCGATGGGGCGCGACAAGAGCATGGGGCCGATCTACATGGCGGCCAACCGCAACAAGCGCTCGCTCTGCCTCGACCTCAAGAAGCCTGCCGCCTGCACCGTGCTGAAGGAGCTCGCCAGGAAGGCCGACCTCTTCATCCATAACAGCCGGCCGCAGGCGATCGAGCGTCTGGGCCTGGGCTACGAGGACCTGAAGAAGGTCAATCCGTCGATCATCTACGCCTACTCGCTGGGCTATGCGCGCAAGGGGCCGTACGGCCACAAGCCGGCCTTCGACGACCTGGTGCAGGGCGTGAGCGGTGCCGCCTCCCTGCAGTCGCGCGTCGACGGCCTGCCGCCGCGCTTCATGCCGAGCCTGATCGCCGACAAGACGACGGGCCTGCACCTCTGCATCGCCGTGCTGGGCGCGCTCTATCACCGCCAGAAGACCGGCGAGGGCCAGATGATCGAGGTGCCGATGCTAGAAACCCTGGCCTCGTTCTGGCTGACCGAGCACCTGTTCGGCGCCACCTGGACGCCCGAGCGCGGCACCATGGGCTACGACCGCATCATCAACAAGTTCCGCCATCCCTTCAAAACCAAGGACGGTTATATCTGTGCGCTGCCCTACACGGACGCGCATTGGCTCACCTTCTTCGAACTCGCCGGCCGTCCCGACCTCTGCAAGGAGCAGCGCTTCGTCGACCGCAACGAGCGCGCCAAGCATTTCAGCGAGCTCTACCAGGTGCTGGCCTCGCTGCTGGAGCATCGCCCGACCGAGGAGTGGCTGGAGGCGTTCGACAAGGCCGACATACCGGCCATGCCCGTGCGCTCGCTCGAGGAGCTTCTGGACGATCCGCATCTCAAGGCGACCGGCTTCTTCACCGAGCGCGAGCATCCGACCGAAGGGCCGATCACGACCTTTGCCAGCCCGCTCGACTTCGAGAAGACCAAGGTCGAGTTCCGCCGCCATGCCCCGCGCATCGGCGAGGACGGCGTCGAGGTGCTGCGCGAGGCGGGCGTCAGTGACACCGAGATCGCCGAGCTCAAGGCCGACAAGGCTCTCATCGTGCCGGCGCCGACGGGCTCGTGACGGAGGTCGACGGCTCCTCCATTCCCGGCACGACGTCGGGGCCTTACCCGGCGCGACCCGGCAACCGGGTGTGCGCGTACATCGACGGGCCGGAGATCATGCGGCGCATCGGCGAGGCGATCGCGAATGCGCGGCACAGCGTCTGGCTGACCGTGGCCTTCTACTCCGACGACTTCCTCCTGCCCGTTAGGCAGGAGCCATTGTTCGACGTGCTCGACCGGGCCGTTGCGCGCGGCGTCGACGTGCGGCTGCTGGTGTGGCGTCCCAATCCCGAGACGGCGCCCAGCCCTCGCATGTTCGGCGGCTCGCCGGAACAGCGCGCGATGCTCGCCAAGCGTGGGTCGCGCTTCAAGATCCGCTGGGACAGGGCGGCCACTGTGTTCTGCCAGCATCAGAAGAGCTGGGTGATCGATGCCGGCCAGCCGTCGGAGACGTCATTCGTGGGCGGCCTCAACCTCACCAGCGTCGCCATGCGGCTGCACGACGTCTACGTCGAGGTCACCGGTCCGTCGGCGACGGACGTGCGCCACAATTTCGTCGAGCGCTGGAATGAGGCCAGCGAGCGCCATGCGCCAGACGGCAATTGGATGTGCGATGCCGCTGACGAACTGGCCTATGCCGACCAAGTCGGCGTGTCGTGCGGGACGAGCACCGTGCAGATCCAGCGCTTGCTGGATCCTCGCCGCTTTGTCGCGTCGCGCGTCGAGCGGTCGATCCTGGA
>JBFWQN010000321.1:0-6349 GCA_050249405.1 Hyphomicrobiaceae bacterium
CGAGACCACGATCACGTGCGCGGCGGGCGTCTGGATGCTGGGGATCGCCTTCGTCGGCTACGGCTTGCGGCCGATGCCGATGGCATTGCGACTGATGCTCGGGCTCGGCGGCGTGCTGATGGCGGCTCCCTCGCGATCGACCGAGCTCGTCGGGCTGGCGCTCGCGATCCTGCCGGCCGTGCAGCAGCTGCGCAGAAGCAGCTCGGCCGACGGCGCCTCGCGCGTCTGACCGCCGGCCGGCATCGGACGGCTGCGGCCGGGGTGGCACGGCTTCAGGCCGCCTGCAGCTCGCGCATGACGGTGGCGAAGCGGCGGCCGACGGCCTCTCGCTCGAGGTGGCGCCCACCCGAAACACGCCTGATGCCGCCGACCCAGACGGCATCGACGGCGTCTGCCCCGCTGAAGACCAGGGCATCGATCACCTGCTCCGGGGTCCGCCCGGCGAGCTGCGCATGCGAGACATCGATCGAGACGAGATCGGCCCGAGCTCCGGCCTGGATGCCGGCCGACGCGAGGCCAAGGGCCTGGGCACCACCTCGCACGGCACCGCGATAGAGCGCCTCGCCTGTCGAGCCTCCGCCAGTCGCGAGCACGTTGCGGGCCTTGTCGCGCAATCGCTGCGAGACCTCCAGCTGGCGCAGCTCGTCGCCGACGCCGATGAGGACGTTGGAATCGCTGCCGACGCCGAATTGCCCGCGCGATTGCGCATAGACCGCACCGTTGAAGATGCCATCGCCGAGATTGGCCTCGGTGACGGGGCACAGCCCCGCCACCGCACCGCTTGCGGCAAGCCGGCGCGTCTCCTCGTCGGTCATGTGGGTCGCGTGGATCAGGCACCAGCGGGAATCGACCGGCGCGTGGTCGAGCAGCCACTCGACAGGGCGACGGCCGGACCAGGCGAGGCAGGACTCGACCTCCTTCAGCTGCTCGGCAGCATGGATGTGCAGCGGGCCGGACGGTGCCAACGCCTGCAACTCGGCCAACTCGGCCGGTGTGACGGCGCGCAGGCTGTGCGGCGCAATGCCGACCACGGCGCCGTCGAGCCCGGACGCCAGCGTGCGGCAGCGCTCGACCAGTCGCGCGAACGAGGCGAGGTCGTTCAAGAAGCGGCGCTGCCCTTGCGAGGGTGGCGCCCCGCCGAAATCACCGTGGGCATAGAACGTCGGGAGCAACGTGAGGCCGATGCCGCTCGCGGCGGCCGCAGCGACGATCCGCGACGCCGTCTCGGCGATGTCGGCATAGGGACGGCCGTCGCGGTCGTGGTGGAGGTAATGGAACTCGCCCACCCGCGTGAACCCGGCCTCCAGCATCTCGACATAGAGCTGTGCCGCGATCGCCTCGAGCTGGTCCGGCGTCATGGCCAGCGCGTACCGGTACATCGCCTCGCGCCACGTCCAGAAGCTGTCGGGGCTGGTCCCGCGCACCTCCGTCAGACCGGCCATGCCGCGCTGGAAGGCGTGGCTGTGCAGATTTGCCATGCCGGGCAGCAGCACGGCGCACCGCTCGTCGCCCGCAGCAGGCGCCACGCCATGCTCGACGGCCTCGATACGCCCTTGCGAGACCGAGACACGCACGCCGGCAAACCAGCCGGCCTCGAGCAGTGCGTGCGCCGCGAAAATCGCCATGACAGCCGCACCTCCGGCTCGATACGGACGCCGCGCCGCTACCTCGGAAGGTCGGTGCGGCCCATCAGGAGCTTGTCGATGGCCGCGGCCGCCTGCCGCCCTTCGCGGATCGCCCACACGACGAGGCTCTGGCCGCGCCGGATGTCGCCGGCCGCGAACAGCTTCGCCTTGCCCTTCACGCGGTAGTCGCGCTCGGTCGCGTCGAGCCCCTTGAAGCGGCCTCGCGGCACGATCGCGAGCTCGAGCTGCTTGACGACGTCACTTTCGACCGGCCCGGAGAAGCCCATCGCGAAGAGCACGAGATCGGCGGGGAGCTCGCCCTCCGTCCCTGGGACCGGCTTCAGGTCCGGACCCACCCTCGTGTAGAGGAGCTTGGTGACCTTGCCATTCTCGCCGGCGAAGCCCGTGGTCGAGATCGAGTACTCGGTCTTGGCGCCCTCGGCCTGGCTCGTCGAGATGCGCAGCTTCAGCGGCCAGTGCGGCCACGTCACGGCCTTGGCCTCCTTCTCGGGAGGTCTCGGCATGATCTCGAGCTGCGTCACCGATTTGGCACCCTGGCGGATCGACGTGCCGATGCAGTCGGAGCCCGTGTCGCCGCCGCCGATGACGATGACGTGCTTGTCCTTGGCGCTGATCTCATGGGTGCCGGCGGCAAGCGGCTCGGACGAGACGCGACGGTTCTGCTGCGGCAGGAAATCCATGGCGAAATGCAGCCCGTCCAGGTCGCGGCCCGGAGCGCGCTCGAAAAAGTCGAACGGCTTCTCCGAGCCGCCCGATAGCAGCACCGCGTCGTGGCCGTCCTCGATCTCGTAGGAGGTGATGTCCTTGCCGACATGGCAGCCGAGATGAAAAACGACGCCCTCCGCCTTCATCTGCTCGATGCGACGAGCGACGACGGTCTTCTCGAGCTTGAAGTCGGGAATGCCGTAGCGCAGAAGCCCGCCCGGTTGCGCATTCTTCTCGAAGACGTGCACCTCGTGGCCGGCACGGGCGAGCTGCTGTGCAGCCGCCAGTCCCGCTGGCCCGGCGCCGACGATGGCGACCTTCTTGCCGGTGCGCCGCTCGGCCGGCTCGGGCGTCACCCACCCCTCGGCAAAGCCCCGGTCGACGATGGCGCACTCGATGGTCTTGATGGTGACCGGCTTGTCCTCGAGGTTCAGGGTGCAGGCCGCCTCGCAGGGCGCCGGGCAGACGCGGCCGGTGAACTCCGGAAAGTTGTTGGTCGAGTGCAGGTTGACGAGCGCCTCACGCCAGTGCTCGCGGTAGACGAGGTCGTTCCAGTCCGGGATCTGGTTGTTCACCGGACAACCGTTGTGACAGTAGGGGATGCCGCAATCCATGCAGCGGCTCGCCTGCGTCTTGACCTCGGGCTCGGGCAGCGGGACCACGAACTCCTTGTAGTGCTGGATGCGCTCCTCGACCGGCCGATAGCCGCGGTCGGCCCGATCGTGCTCCAGAAAACCAGTGACCTTGCCCATCGCCGTCGTGTCCTGCTGACTTGCTTTGACGTGTTGCAACCTGGGATATACATTCGCCCTAATGTATATCAATCAAGGAAAGTGCCCATGAAAGTCGCGAAGTGGGGCAACAGCCTTGCCGTCCGCCTGCCGGCCGACCTCGTCGAGGCGCTCGGCCTGAAGGAAGGCGACGAGATCGAGCTCGTTCCCGGCGAGTCGGGCTTGGCCGTGGCGCGCATCCCGGACCGGCTCGAGCTGCTTGCGGAGCTGCGCAAACTCCGCGGCACGCGGCCGGCCGACTACAAATTCGACCGGGAGGAAGCAAATGCCCGCGAGCCTGGCGCCAAGGGTTGATACGTTCATCGACTCGAACGTGCTGCTGTATCTGCTGGATGACGATGTGGCGAAGGCGACCCGTGCTGAGGCTGTTCTCGCCAATGGAGGTGTGGTCAGCGCCCACGTGCTGGGCGAGGTCACAAACGTACTGAGGGGCAGGCGCTGGAATAGGCCGTGGAGTGACGTCCACACCGTCCTCAGGGCGATCCGTGCCAACACGATCGTCCTGCCGGTGTCCGACGTGACGCATGCGCGCGGCGTCGAGTACGCCGAGCGGTTCCAGCTCCAGTTTTTCGATGCCCTGCACCTGGCCTCCGCCGTGTTGGCGAACTGCACCACGCTTTGGACCGAGGACATGCACAACGGTTTGATCGTCGATGGCTGCACGATCCGCAATCCATTCAAGGCATAGGCCGCCCGTCGGCACTGGCTCTGACTGAGCTCGCCGAAACCCATCATTGGCGAGCCGCAGCGACCGCCCAGACTGAATTGCAGCTCGATCCATCGCCGAGCGCCGAAAGCAGTCAGCACTGGTGCGTCGCCGAAGGTGCTCACCCCCGCCCCTCCGGCCCGGAAGCGGCGCGCTCGACCTTGGCCACGCAGCCTCGCGACTCGTTGCCGTTGCGCCGCGACGTGAAGATCACCGCAGAGTAGGGCGGCTCGGGGGTATAGGCGAAACCCTCGGGCATGACGTGCTCCATTCGTGCGCGGCCTCGAGGGCCGGCAACGACCCTCGCTCGATGCGGCGCCGGGCCTACTCCGCTGCCGGCGCCTTGCCCTTCGACTTCCGTTTCGTCGACTTGTCGGCATCGCCCGCCGCCGCCTGGACCGGCACGCCGATCTCGATCTTGTCGAGACCGGTGCCGAGCGCCGCCTGATGCTTGGCCATGTCCGACAAGGCACGGCGGTACTCGACCGGCATCACCTTGCGGAACTTGGGCAGCCAAGACTTCCAGTCGGCGAGAATGGCCTTCGCCTTCGCCGAGTTGGTGTAATGGGCGTGCCTCACGATCAGCCGGTGCAGGCGCTCGGCGTCCTGGCGAGACATATCGCCCATGACGTCGACGAGACCGTGGCTCGCGAGGTCGCTGGCGAACGGCTGATCGCCGATGCCCGCGCTCTCGGCCGGTATCGGCTCGAGGTCGATCATCGCGAGATTGCACTTCTGCTCGAAGGTGCCGTCCTCGTCGAGAACGTAGGCGATGCCGCCCGACATGCCGGCCGCGAAGTTGCGGCCCGTCGGACCCAGCACCACCACCACGCCGCCGGTCATGTACTCGCAGCCGTGATCACCCGTGCCCTCGACGACCGCGATAGCGCCGGAGTTCCGCACTGCGAAACGCTCGCCCGCGATGCCGCGGAAGTAGCACTCACCCGTGATCGCGCCGTAGAGGACCGTGTTACCGACGATCATGCTCTCCTCGGGCACGATGCCGGACCTCGGATCGGGCCGCACGATCAGCTTGCCGCCGGAAAGGCCCTTGCCGACGTAGTCGTTGGCCTCGCCGACCAGGTCGAGCGTCAGGCCCTTGGCGGCCCAGGCACCGAAGCTCTGGCCGGCGATGCCCGAGAACGACAGCCAGACCGAGTCCTCAGGCAGGCCGGCGTGGCCGTAGCGCCGCGCGATCTCGCCCGAGAGCATGGCTCCGGTCGCGCGGTCGCGGTTGCCAATCGGCAGCTCCGCCTTGACCGGCTTTCTCGTCTCGAGCGTCGGCCGCGCGATCTCGATCAGCTTGTTGTCGAGCACCTTCTGGAGGCCGTGGTCCTGCCGCTCGGTGTTGGAGATGGCCACGTTTGCCGGCACGTCCGGCTTGTGGAAGAGCCGCTCGAAATCGAGGCCGCGCGCCTTCCAATGGCCAATCGCCTGCGACTTGTCGAGACAGTCCGACTGGCCGACCAACTCGGACAGCTTGCGGTAGCCCATCTCGGCCATCAGCTCGCGCACCTCCTCCGCAATGAAGAAGAAGAAGTTGATGACGTGCTCGGGCTGGCCCTTGAAGCGGGCGCGCAGCACCGGGTCCTGCGTCGCGACGCCGACCGGGCAGGTGTTCAGATGGCACTTGCGCATCATGATGCAGCCGGCAGCGATCAGCGGGGCCGTCGCGAAGCCGAACTCGTCGGCGCCCAGCAGCGCGCCGATCACCACGTCACGGCCCGTGCGCACGCCGCCGTCGACCTGCACCGCGATGCGGCCACGCAGCCGGTTGTAGACCAGCGTCTGGTGCGTCTCGGCGAGGCCGATCTCCCAGGGCGAGCCCGCGTGCTTGATGGAGGTGAGCGGCGAGGCGCCCGTGCCGCCCTCGAAGCCGGCGATGGTGACGTGGTCGGCGCGGGCCTTGGCGACGCCGGCGGCCACGGTGCCGACACCCACCTCCGAGACGAGCTTCACCGACACGTCAGCTTTGGGGTTGACGTTCTTCAGGTCGAAGATGAGCTGCGCCAGATCCTCGATCGAGTAGATGTCGTGGTGCGGCGGCGGCGAGATGAGGCCGACGCCGGGAGTCGAGTGACGGACCCTGGCGATCGTCTGGTCGACCTTGTGGCCGGGGAGCTGGCCGCCCTCGCCGGGCTTCGCACCCTGCGCCATCTTGATCTGCATGACGTCGGAGTTGATCAGGTACTCCGTGGTCACGCCGAAGCGGCCCGAGGCCACCTGCTTGATGGCCGAGCGCATGCTGTCGCCGTTGGGCAGCGGCACGAAGCGATCCGCCTCCTCGCCACCCTCGCCGGTATTGGACTTGCCGCCGATGCGATTCATGGCGATGGCAAGCGTGGTATGCGCCTCACGGCTGATCGAGCCGAAGCTCATGGCACCCGTCGAGAAGCGCTTCACGATCTCGGCCGCCGGCTCCACCTCGGCGAGCGGCACCGGCTTCCTGCCCATCTCCTCGGCCGACTTGATGCGGAAGAGGCCACGCAGCGTCATGAGCT
>JBFWQN010000322.1:0-6322 GCA_050249405.1 Hyphomicrobiaceae bacterium
CGCCTACGAGTTCGTCGCCGACAAGTGCGGTGCGGGCAAGTATCGCGGAGGGGTGCCGTTCCGCCGGGCCTACCGCTTCGACGAGGCTGCCGGCCAGCTCTCCGTTCGCTCCGACAGGAAAACTCATCGCCCGTTCGGGCTCTACGGGGGCAGCCCCGGCGAGCCGTCCGAGAACCATATGAACCCACAGGCCGAGAACCGGCCGCTTCCGTCGAAGGTGACCATGGACATCACCAGGGGCACCGTCTTCCAACACACGCATCCCGGCGGCGGAGGCTGGGGCGATCCGCTGGAGCGGGAGCCGGCGCGTGTGCTGCGTGACGTGAGGAACGAGTACATCACGGCCGAGCGCGCCGAGCGCGACTACGGTGTCGTGATCGATACGCGCACTTGGACCGTCGACGCGGACGCAACCGCTGCCAAGCAGGCCGATATCCGCCGCCGCCGTGGCTGGAAGAAGGTGCCGCGGGTGCAATGGACGTGAGGAGGCACGGCGGGCTCGGATATCCGCGCCCGTCCGTCCTCGATCGGCTCAGCCAGCCTTTCCATAAGCCTGGCGGGCCCCATCTGCCGTGACGTATCCGTCGGCGATGTCCTGGGCGATCGCGGCCGGATCGCGCTCGGATGCAGGGCCGTAGCCGCCGGCACCGGAGGTGCGCAGGCTGACCACGTCGTCGCGTTTGAGAACGGCGACCTCCTTGGAGCCAAGGTCCTTCGCCTCGTTGCCGGTGTAGACGATCGATCGGCCCTTGGCCGCCTCGCCACCGCCGAACACGCCATACGGCGCGAATTTGTGCCGGTCGCCGAGCAGCGTCAGCACGGCCTCGTCGGCGAGAAGACGCATGTCCTTCCTGATCCCGCAACCGCCCCGGTACTTGCCCGGGCCGCCGGAATCCGGGATCAGCTCGAAGCGCTCGACGCGCACGGGATTGGTGTGCTCGATCACCTCGACCGGAATGTTCGAGCAGTTCATCACCGGCGACATGGCCTCGACGCCGTCCTTCGTCGCGCGCCCGCCATAGCCGCCGAGCAGCATGTCGTACATGATGAACTGCTTGCCGGTCCGGGGGTCGACGCCGCCGATATTCGGATTGGCCCAGTGCGAGAAGGCGCCCATGGCGCGGTGCGGAATGCACTTGGCGAAGGCGCCGTTGACAGCGTCGAAAATGCGGATCTGCACGGCCGCGCGGCCGCCCGAGGCGGCAGGAAAGCGCGGATTGAAGAACGAGCCTTCCTCGGCCTTCACCTTGATCGGGCGGAACGAGCCCTCGTTGTTGGGCAGATTGGCCTGCGTCAGGCACCGCGTCGCGAACACGCCGTAGGCCCGCGTGTAGTTGATGTACGAGTTGAGCGCCGCCTGCACGGTCGGGCCCGAGCCGGTGAAGTCGATCTCGATCTCGCCGTCGCCTACCGTCACAGCCACCTTCACCTTGATCGGATCACTGCCGGGGCCCGAATCGTCGAGGCAGTCCTCGAACTCGAAGCGGCCTTGCGGGATTTTCCGGATGATGGCCCGCGTCTCGGCCTCGGACCGTTCCAGCAACGCGTCGATGGTGCGCCCCATCGTCTCCGTGCCGTAGGTGTCGAACATCCGGTTCAGCCGCTCGCCGCAGACGTGGTTGGCGTTGAGCTGGGCCATCAGGTCGCCGCGCACCTTGGCCGGCACGCGCACGTTGCCGAGGATCATGCGCATGAGATCGTCGTCGAAGCGGCCCTTGCGCACGACGCGGATCGGCAGGATGCGCAGGCCCTCCTGGTAGGCTTCCGAGATGCCCTGCACACGCTGCGAGCCGGGCGCCGCGCCGCCCATGTCGACCTGGTGCGCCGTCGTCACGGCGTAGGCGATGATGGCGCCATCGCGAAAAATGGGCGTCGTGAGGAAGAAATCGGGAAAGTGGCCGCCACCGAGAAAGCTGTCGTTGAGGAGGATGCTGTCGCCCGGCTCGAGCGTCTCGGGCTTGTGGTAGTCGAGCACGTGCTGCACGACGTAGGGCATGGCGCCGAGATGGCCCGGCGTGAAGTTGCCCTGCGCGATGAGCCGGCCCCTGCCGTCGAAGATGCCGGTCGAGAAGTCGTCGCCCTCGCGCACGGCCTCCGAGAAGGCGGTGCGCCGGAGCGCCGTGCCCATCTCGTCGGCGATGGAAAGGAGGCTGTTCCAGAGGATCGAGAGCGTGATGGCGTCGACCTGGCCCGTTGCGGAAGTCATCGGCGTCAGCCTCCGAGAATGTCGATCATGAGGTGCCCGTTTGCGGTCACGTGAGCGAGATCGCCCGGGAGAAGCACGGTGGTCGACTCGCGCTCCTCGACGAGCGCCGGGCCGCGCACACGCTCACCCGGCTTGAGCTTGTAGCGGTCGACCACGGCGGCCTCGACGAAGCCGCCGGCCTCCGGGAAGTATGCGCGCCGGGTGGTCGAGCCGCTGCCCGTGGCACCCGTCTCGCCCACGAGCTGGCGGGCGGCGGCCCCGCGCTCGCCGAGACCCGGCACGGTGGCGACGAGGAACCAGTCGATGGCCTCGACGCGGGCGCCGCTGTCGACGTAGCCATAGACCTTCCGGTACTCGGCCTCGAAGGCCGTCACCGCCCGGGCGGGGAAGTCCGGGCCGACGTCGCCGGGCGGCAGCTCGACGCGGATCTCGTAGCCCTGCCCCTGATAGCGCATATAGGCGCCACGCCGGAAACGCGGCTTGCCCCTGCCGCCGAGATTGGCGAGATCGGGCGCGGCGCGGGCGTCGAGGTCGGCAAAGATCGTCGCGATCTGCGGAGCGGCGCTCTCCTCGAGCGTCAGGATGCGCGTGATCGAGACGTCGATCTTGGCGTCGGCGGTGAGGAGGCCGATGGCCGAGCCAACACCTGCACCGATCGGCACGATCACCTTCGGCACACCGAGGGTGCGGGCGAGTCTCGCCGCGTGCAGGGGCCCGGCGCCGCCGAATGCCACCATCGCGTACTGCCGCGGATCGCGCCCCCGCTCGATGGAGACGATGCGCATGGCCCGCTCCATGTTCGAGTTGGCCACCGTGTGGATGCCCCAGGCCGCCTCATCCACACCGAGCCCGAGGGGCTTTGCCACGTGGGCCTCGATGCCAGCCCGCGCCGCCTCGGGATCGAGGCGCATGGCGCCGCCGAGGAACCAGCCGGGATCGAGGTAGCCGAGGACGAGGTTGGCGTCGGTGATGGTGGGTTGTGTGCCGCCCCGCGCGTAGCAGATCGGGCCCGGCTCGGCTCCCGCGCTCCGCGGGCCGACCTTGACGAGACCGCGCTCTGCGACGGCGATGGAGCCGCCGCCTGCGCCGATCTCAACCAGCTCCACTGCCGGCACATTGAGCGGCAGGCCGCTGTAGCGGCGGTTGTCGATGCCGTCGACCTCGAAGGTCTGCGTGATCGCTGGCTCGCCACCGTCGACGGCGCCGAGCTTCGCCGTGGTGCCGCCCATGTCGAAGGTGAGCACATGCTCGAGACCTTCCTCGCGCCCGACGGCGGCGCAGAGAAGCACGCCCGCGGCGGGACCGGACTCTACGATGCGCACGGGAAAGTCGCGGGCGATCGCCGGCGTCACCAAGCCGCCGTTCGACTGCATGATGTAGAGGCTCGAGCGGAAGCCGCGCCTGTCCAGCGCGCCGGTCAGCGAGGCGAGGTAGCGGTCGACGATGCGGCGAACATAGGCGTTGGCGACGGTGGTGTTGGTGCGCTCGTACTCGCGGAATTTGGGGCTCACCTCGTGGCTGACCGAGACGGCGATGCCGGGAATGGCCGCCTCGATGGCGCGGCGCGCGGCGTCCTCGTGCGCTGCGTTGGCGTAGGCGTGCAGGAAGGCGATGGCGACCGCCTCGTAGTCGCCGGCCTTGATGGCCGCGATGGCGCGATCGAGGCTGGCGCGGTCGAGCGGGGCCACCACGCTGCCGTCCGCCGCGACGCGCTCGGCCGCCTCGAAGATGTGCCGGCGCTGGATCAGCGGTGCCGGCTTGTCGAGGTGCATGTTGTTGGTGTCGTAGCGCTTCTGGCGCCCGATGATCAGGATGTCGCGGAAGCCCTCGGTGGTGAGCAGCGCGGTGCGGTTGCCCTTGCGCTCGAGGATGGCGTTGGTGGCGATCGTGGTCGCGTGCAGGATGGTGCCGACGGCCTCGGGCGCCGCGCCGTGCGCCTTCATGATGGCGTCGAAGCCTTCGAGGACCGCCTCCTCCAGATGGCGCGGCGTGGTCGGGATCTTGCCGACGCGCAGCACCTCGCGATCGGCATCGTGCAGGACGAAGTCCGTGAACGTGCCGCCGATGTCGAACGCGATGCGGATCATGTCACCTCCCTCGACACGCCCCGTGTGGTGCGTGCGCTGCAGCATCCCGGCGCCAATCGAGACATAACGAGCCGCCTTCCGCAATGCGCCGGTTTCGCCGCCTTCACAGCGGGCGGATGGCGCGGCATGCTTGCCACCGAGCGCCGCTCCCGCGGCCATGACGGTGAAGCCAGGAGTCCGACCTTGAAATTCGGCTTGCATTTCGGCTCGCGCGGCGTCGCGGGCGAGCCCGACAGCCTGAAGACGATCGCGCAGAAGGCCGAGGCGCTCGGCTTCGAGCACTTCGGCATGAGCGACCATGTCATCGTCGCGACCGACGTGGAGAGCGCCTATCCCTACTCGGCGACGGGCAAGTTCTATGCGCAGGACACCGGCATCTCGCTCGAGCAGGTGACGGCCCTCTCGTTCGTTGCCGCCGCCACGAGCCGCATCCGGCTGCTGACGTCGGTCATGGTGCTGCCTCACCGGCACCCCGTGCTGGCTGCAAAAATGCTGGCGACCGTGGACGTGCTCTCAAAGGGGCGGCTCACCTGCGGCGTCGGCGTCGGCTGGATGGCCGAGGAGATCGCGCTTCTGGGTGGACCGCCGTTCGCCGACCGGGCGAAGGCGTCGGACGAGTACATCCGCGGCTTTCGCGAGTTGTGGACGGCGGAGAAGCCGGTGCAACACGGCCAGTTCGCGGCCTTCGACAAGCTCCTGTTCGCGCCGAAGCCGGTGCAGCCCGCGGGGCTGCCGATCTGGATCGGCGGCGAGGCACCTGCGGCGCGCCGCCGTGCCGGGCGGCTCGGCGACGGCTGGTATCCGGTGGCGGCCAACCCCAAGCTGCCGTTGGACACACCCGAGCTTTACGGCGCGGCGCTCGCCGAGGTACGCGCCGCGGCCGAGACGGCAGGCCGCGACCCGAGCCGGGTGACGGGGGCCCTCCTCGCCATCTACGGCAGGGTCGGGCCTGAGCAACCCGGACGCGACGGCAAGCGTCTCGCGTTCACCGGCAGCGCTGAGGCCATTCTCGACGACATCGGCCGCTTCCGCGAGAAGGGCCTGCAGCACCTGCTCATTGGCGGCGATGGTGCCGATCTCGCCGGCACGGTCGAACGGCTCGAGCGCTTCGCCGGAGAGGTGATGAGCAAGGTCTGAGGAAACCCCGTCGTGGCTGCGGAAGCCTGATCTGGACGCGTTGAAGTAGCCTTGCTCACGTTGATTGAGGGCGGTGAGCCGTTGGAGCTTCGGCGAGGAGGCAATCAGACCGTCAGCCTATCGGCGGCTGCCGCTGCCAAATTTTGCGGACAACCGGTCGACATCGCGGCGAGCGCGACCTGTCAGCAGCCAGATGGCAAGCCCAACCAGAGCGAGTAGCATCAGAGGCTTCCTGACCAGGATGATCAGCCCAAAGGTCAAGATCACCATTCCTATGCTCAGGTAAGCCGCAGCCAGGAACACCCTCTCGATCAAACTCGCCGCGCGACCGGCGACACGATCAGCCTTGCGGCCGACGATCCAGTCTCCAGTGCCGCCATCCGCGGTCGTCGACGAGGCTGCAGTCTGCAGCAGCGCTGGCTCGGCAATCGGACGCTGGCCCGGATCGATATTGGTGGCGAAGGGGGCGCGCCGACCAAGCCTGGATGCTGCTTGCGGCCCCCTCATGCTCGAGTTGACCGGAAATGCCTGCGGAGTCCGGCTTCCAAAACCGGGAAGCCCATGAACTATCCGGCGCCTGCCGAAGCTGGCCGGCGGCTGCTCACGTTCCGCTACGCGCGATGGCTCGCCGAGCATCAGCTCTCGAGACGTCACGCCGCCATGCAGCATGACGGCGTCGATCCGCGCCTGGATCGGAGGGTGAGAGCCGATCAACACGCCCAAGAAAGGCTCCGGCGTCGATGAGAACATCATTGCCCGGGAGGCATAGCCCGAGATTGGCAGATCGTCGTCGAGTGCCACTTTTCGCAGCGCTGACACAAGGGCGGCGGGATTCTTCGTCAGCTCGATGGCACCGGCGTCGGCGGTGAATTCCCTCGTTTGCGAGATAGCG
>JBFWQN010000323.1:0-6320 GCA_050249405.1 Hyphomicrobiaceae bacterium
CGGCCATCAGCGAGCGGCCGTAGACCTTGCGAATGTGCTGCGCTGGCACTTTGCCGCGACGGAAACCCTTGAGAACGATCGTGCTCTTGACCTCGTCGAGGCGCGACGTGAAGCGCTCCCCGAGCTCGCCCTGCCCGATGATCACCTTGAGGGTCCGCTTGAGGCCCTCCGCGCTCGTCACTGAAACCTGCATCGTCCTCTTCGCCACCCTAGCTCGATGGCCGGTGCCGGCCCGACGGCCCGGCAATCTCCCGGCGTGCAAAAGATCATCCGGCCCGGTCCTGGCCGCGTTGGTGCGGACGGAGGGACTCGAACCCCCATGGCCGGAGGCCACCAGAACCTAAATCTGGCGTGTCTACCAGTTCCACCACGCCCGCCCGGCACCGTGGCGTCGGGGGAGACGCCTAGTGCCTGTCCCGGTCTTGTTGCGCCGATGTCGCGATGCGAGGCATCGCCGCGGCTTCCACGACCGGAGGCAAGGCTTCACCTATATCTGCCTACAGGGCGAATGATCAATCGCGAAAGTGCCGGGACGAGCGCCGGCGGCAAGGCTGCGTGCATCATCGTTGACGCGAGCGGCCACCCGAGGAGGCTGATGCCGGGCTCAGCCGGACACTGCGCGGCTCTCGGCGCGAGCCGCGATGGCTCGCTCGATGTGCACGATGACCGCCTCCGCGAGGGAGATCCCGGCGAGCCGCTCGAACGGTGACAGGGAGACGTTCGCCGTGACCTCGACGACGATGGGTCCGGCGCGCGACATCGCGATATCGACCGCGGCGAGCCCGAGGCCGATGGTGCGAGCCGCTTTCTCGGCCAGCCGCCGGGCCGCCGCGAGCTCTGGCACCGTGCGAGCCGTCGCATACCAGTCCGGGCTCTGATCCAGCGGCGACACGGGGGCCCGCTCGATGGCGGCCAACGCGCGTCCGCCGACCACGGCGAATCGCAGCAGGGCGTCGGAGCCGATCGTGCCCAGACTGTCGGCGAGAATGTGCTCGACGCCGCCGCCTGCCTTCGACATGTCGCGCGGATTGACGGCCACCTCCGGCACGGCGATGCCGGCCCCTGCCAGCAGCTGCCTGAGCGCCAGCGCGTCACCGGCCCGTGCCAGCGCCTCGGCCGGGTTGAGCGCCAGCGAGCCGAGCATCTCCATCTGCCTGACGATGGCGAGCGAGAAGTGGCTCGGCGACTTGCCTGCCCGGAAGATCACGGCATCGGGCGGCTCGAGCGGCAGCCCGTTGACCAGGATCGCCGGATCGTCGGCGGCGACGTAGAGCGACAGCCGGCGGCGGTCGATGACCGGCATGGCGTGGCCGCGAACCTCCGCTTGCCGTACGAGGCGCCGGTTCGACGCGTTCTCGGGCCGGCGCGAGAGGAGAGCAATCGTGAGCGGCTTCCTCGCGGCCTCCCCGCGCACGCTCGACGCATAGGCCCGGTAGCTGAGCTGTGGCTGACGAAACGACGTCGTGGGATCGACCACCATGTCGTGACGCACGGCCTGCCGGCCGAGCAGCATGCGGTAGGTCATCGAGTCGCGGTTGGCGAGCGTCACCTCGATCGGCCAGCTCCGGCCGCCCATCTGGGCGGCGGTTCGGATGACGTAGCGCCGCTCGGACTCGCCGTTCGAGCTCGTCACGTCGCGGCGATCGAGAACCTCGGCCACGCACGTGACCTCGACGTCGTCACGGCCGGGGATGGGGCGCACCACGAAGCGGACACGTGGCCGTTCCGCCGTGCCGACCTCCTCGATCGCCGAGGCCGCGAGAGCGGAGGTGCGCGCGCCCGTGTCGATCTTCGCCTTGATGGCGGGGAGGCCCAGCTCCGGCAGCGCCAGCCACTCCTCCCAGCCGAGCGTAAAGGGATCTTGCACGACCGGACGAGCTCCTCGTGATTGGACGACTCGTGCTTGGGCTTTTGCCAGAGGTATCGCACGCCGCCGCCGCCCGCAACGCACGGCTCCCGTTAGCGTTGCACGTTTCGGCGGCGAGGCTGGCCCCGGCGCGGCTGGCCGTGCCGCAAGGCGTGGCGGTCTCCCGGCACGGGGCCGGGCCCAGCCCGCCACTGGCGCGCCTCTGGCGTCGGGCCGGACGGCCCATTACCTTGCGATTGACCGTCCGGCCGGAGACATGCTCATTCCCTGTAGAAGCCGACGACTTTCTGCCGCACCGGGATGCGGCCCGCCACGAGGACCCAGATCATGACCACCGCCAACGATCCCGTCGTCATCGTCTCAGGCGCCCGCACGCCGATGGGGAGCTTCCAGGGCAGCCTCGGCTCGGTCACCGCGCCGCATCTCGGAGCCGTCGCCATCAAGGCCGCGGTCGAGCGGGCAGGCGTCAAGCCCGGGGAGATCAGCGAGGTGCTGATGGGCTGCGTGCTGCCGGCCGGCCAGGGCCAGGCTCCCGCCCGCCAGGCGGCGCGCTACGGCGGGCTGCCCGATTCGGTGCCGTGCACGACCGTCAACAAGATGTGCGGCTCGGGCATGAAGACCGTGATGATGGCCTTCGAGGCCCTGCATGCCCGGCCGAGGGACGTCATCGTGGCCGGCGGTCTCGAGAGCATGACCAACACGCCGCATATCCTGCCCAAGCTGCGCGGCGGACAGCGCCTCGGCCACACACAGATCTACGACCACATGTTTCTCGACGGCCTCGAGGACGCCTACGACAAGGGCCGGCTGATGGGTACCTACGCCGAGGACACGGCGCAGCATTACCAGTTCACGCGCGAGCAGCAGGACGCCTACGCGGTGGAAAGCCTCGCCCGCGCCAAGCGCGCGAACGAGGACGGCTCCTTCGCCAAGGAGATGGCACCCGTGACGGTCAAGGGCCGCAAGGGCGACGTCGTGATCGACCGCGACGAGCAGCCGTTCGCCGCCGATCCAGCCAAGATCCCGACGTTGAAGCCGGCATTCCGGGACGGTGGCACGGTAACGCCGGCCAACTCGTCCTCGATCTCGGACGGAGCCGCAGCGCTCGTGCTGATGCGCGAGAGCGAGGCGAGGCGCCGCGGCCTGACGCCGCTCGCCAAGATCGTCGCCACGTCGAGCGTGGCCCAGGAGCCCGCATGGTTCACCACGGCACCCATCGGCGCCATCCGCAAGGTGCTCGAGCAGGCGGGCTGGAGCCACAAGGACGTGGGCCTCTACGAGATCAACGAGGCCTTCGCGGTCGTCACCATGGCGGCAATGCGCGATCTCGACCTGCCGCACGACAAGGTGAACGTGAACGGTGGCGCCTGCGCACTGGGCCATCCGGTCGGTGCCTCGGGCGCACGGATCATCGTCACGTTGCTCAACGCGATGGAGAAGCGCGGCGAGTCCAAGGGGGTGGCGTCGCTGTGCATCGGCGGCGGCGAGGCGACGGCGGTGGCCATCGAGCGGGTTGGCTGATCATTGGCACGCGACATGCATCGGCCGGGCGACGCGGCAGCTCCCCGGCCGGAACGCCGGGACCGATGCCCACTTGCGACGCGTTTCCGGCGCAATTCCCGATCGACCGCTCCAGGGCGCCCCGTGCGCTATCGCATCTTTCTGCGAATTAACGAAGCGGTTCGGGTTCTCGCCACGATCGCGCCGCATATGGTCATGAATGCCGAAAGTGACGATCGAAGCGGCTCGGTGGGGGTGACGGCATGTCCGACCTGTTCGACAACGGCGGGCTCGCGTTCGTCTGGCAATCGCTGAGCGATGCTGGTCCGGTGCTGGTGGCGCTCGCCGTGGCGCTCTCGGCCTTCGCGATGCTGTCTCGCATTCTCGGTGGATCGTCCGCACCGGGGCGCAAGAGCGAGGGCCCGGGCTTCGTCTCCCGCGCCGGCACCGCCTTGACAGCGGCATTCACCACCAACTGGCAACTCACGCTGCTCGCCTCGACCGCCTTCGTCCTGTCGCTCGCCTCGGGCTGGACGACCTGGGATGGCATGCGCAACTTCACCGGCGAGCCGATCCTGTCGTTCATGGTCACGTTCGGCATCCAGGGCGTGATGCTGATCATCGCGTGGCTGATCGGCGAGAGCTTCGCCTCGGGGCTCAGCCAGCGCAGCCGCGGCCGCGACGGCCGGCGGAGCGGCTTCTGGGGCCATGTCGAGCCGTTCGTCGGTATGGTGGTGGGTGGCCTCTGTGCGCTGGGCCTGCTGGTGGCCTTGGCCAACTCGATCGGAGCCTTCGCCGACTATCGGGCCGCGGCAACCGATCCGCGCAGCCTGTCGGCCTTCGCGGACAAGGCGCTGTATCTCGGCGTCGGTCTCCTCGTTCTTGCCACGCTGCTCATCAACCAGCGCAGCGACGTGGTGCAGCCCTACCTGCAGTCGGCGCGCGTGATGGCTCGCAATGCCGTGCTCTGGGTGATGTTCCTGTCGTGCATGGCGACGAGCGTGTTTTTCTCGTTCGATTCGCTCTTCTCCTCGATCTTCCCGAAGGACGAGCGCCGCCGCGCCGCGGATATTCGTGCCCAGCGCCAGGTCGCCGGCGCCGTTTCCGACATCGGCGCGCTTGCCGTGAAGCGGCAGGCCCAGGAGGCTGAGGCCCTGTTCCGGACCAAGGGCTGGACCGAGTTCGAGGGCAACCTCGCGGCTCTCTCCCGCGCGAGCCAGGGTGCCGAGCAGGAGATCGAGCGCTACTTCGTCGAGCGCATGGAGGCGCACAAGAGTGCGATGGCGGCCCAGCAGGAGCGCATCGCCACTGCCCGCGGCGGGCAGGCGGGGCTCGTCTCGCGCAAGGCTGTGCTGACCGACGAGCTGTCGCGCCTCAAGGGCGAGCGGCCGGCGCTGGCGTCCGATCTCGCCGAGAAAAGGACCGAGCTCGACAGCCGGGCGCGCGGCGTCGACGCCAAGCGCGTCGAGATGATGGCTGAGGAAAAGGGCGCCGAAGGCACGCTCAAGGTGGGCAAGGGGCCGATCTTCCGCCAGCGCAAGGGTGAGCTCGACCAGCTGCAGGACGCACTGAAAATTCAGGAGCAGCGAGTCCGCGATGCCGAGAAGCGAATCGCGGAGATCGATCTGCGGATCGCCCAGATCGGGCGCGAGCTGGCCGGCATCGACGCCGACCTCGCCAAGCTGAAAGGCGAGGCCGACACCGCCGAGCAGCGCATCGCCATCGCGGAGCAAGCCAAGGCCGGTGACGGCGAGGCGCCGAAAGTAGATCCCGCCCGCGTCAGAGGCGCGTTCGAGCGCGCGCACGCCGAGTTCCGCCAGGGACCGACGATCGACCGGCTGTCGGCCCTCGCTGCGCAGTGCACCCACCTTCTCGATGCCATGACGGCGGCGCCGGCCACCAAGGACCGCGTGCGGGCCATCGACTGCGACCCGAAGCCGGCGGCCGAGGCGGCAGGCCGGGTGTTCGCACTCAACGCAGGTCTCGTCACGTTCGCCCAGAACTGCACCGGTGGCGACAAGCTGCCGATTTCAGGCGGCACCGACGCGATGCTCGGCTTCGGCCGCAAGTGTCTCCAGGACTCGGGCCTTTCGAGCACCGATTCGGCCGACATGGCGGCCCGCATCTCCGCCATCGATCTCAACCGGGACGACAAGGCCCACCGCTTCGTCGTCACCTGGAACGCCTTCCAGGACGGCAACCGGCTCGCCTACCTGGCTCTCGCGATCGCCATCGCCATCGATAGCCTCGTCTTCATGTCGGGCGTGTTCGGCGCCAACGCCATTCGCTCGCCGCTGACCGATCTCGAGGGCCGCAACGATCTGACGGCCGATCAGCTCGAATCGGCCATCGATACGACGCTGCAGCATGCTCCCGATCCCAGGAGCACCCTCGCGGCGCTCCTGCGCGCCATGCATCCGATACCGCCCACCGACGACGGCTTCACCTCCGAGATCATCCTCGACGGGCACGATCCCCATCTCGACGAGATGCGTCAGGTGCTCGTGGCCGCGGCGACGATCGGGGCCGTGCGCCGGGTGGGCGCGGATCGCGGCCGCTATCTCGTGAGCACGGGTCTCGCGCGATATTTCGCAATGGCACAGCGCAAGCCCTGGAAGGTGAAGAGCGCCGACGTCGACCGCAAGGAGCTCGTCAACGTCATCGGCGTAGCGCTTTTGCCCGATCCTCAGGGCAATGCCGAGCTGGTTCTGTCGGAGATGCACCCGATCTCGGATGCGCAGGGCTTCGCGGCCGAGACGCAGCCGTTCAGGATCGAGGACGAAACCAAGCGGCGCATCGTCATCAATACGCTGGGCGCGGGAGCCACCGTTCCCGGAGCCTTGAAGCGCAACAACGACGACGGCCGCTACTTCGTATCGATCGATTTCTACAAGACGCTGCTGCTGATGCGGGCGGCAGCCATCCCCGCCTTCCGTCCGGACGCGGTGAATCA
>JBFWQN010000324.1:0-6288 GCA_050249405.1 Hyphomicrobiaceae bacterium
GCCGGGTTAGCATCACGTTCGGCACCTGATTGATCCGCACTCCCGAACCGGGCCGTACGGACGGGATGGAGAGGGAAGGGCGGTCGTTCCGTCCAAGACATGAGCATCCGCGCGGGATGCGGCAAGAGGCTGCTCATCGCGTGGCGAAACCGAGAGCCCCGGAGGGGCCGCGAGGAGACGAGATTTGGCCAGCGACGTGATCAAGCTCGAGGGGGTGGGTCTCACTCTCACGAGCCGGGCCGGTGCAGTCGAAATTCTGAAGGGCATCGATCTCGGCGTTCCCGCTGGCCAGTCGGTGGCGATCGTGGGGCCTTCGGGGTCCGGTAAAACCTCCCTGCTGATGCTGATCGGTGGCCTCGAGCGGGCATCCGCGGGACGCGTGACGGTTGCGGGCCAGGAGCTCGGGTCGATGGACGAGGACGCGCTCGCGAGAGTACGGGCCCGCTCGATCGGCATCGTATTCCAGTCGTTTCATCTCGTCCCCACCATGACGGCGCTCGAGAACGTGGCGTTGCCGCTCGAGTTCCGGGGCGACGCCGAGGCTCGCCGGAAAGCCAATGCAGCGCTGGCCGAGGTCGGCCTCGATGGCCGCGTCGAGCACTACCCGGCGCAGCTTTCCGGCGGCGAGCAGCAGCGTGTCGCGCTGGCTCGCGCCCTGGTCGGCGAGCCACGCCTGCTGCTTGCCGACGAGCCGACCGGCAACCTCGACGGCAGCACCGGTCGACAGGTGATCGAGCTGATGTTCGCCCTCGGCCGCCGGCATGGCACGACGTTGGTGCTGGTCACGCACGACGAGCGCCTCGCGGCACGCTGTGAGCGCGTGGTGCGCATGGCGGATGGTCGCATCGCAGCCGACATGCTCGGCGCGGGAGCTGCGGCATGAGCGTCGACGTCGACCTCGCACCGGCTCCGGCGGCTCCGGCCCGGCGGAGCGGCCGGATCGTGGCCATTGCCTTGTCGGAGCTGGCTCGCAGCTGGCGCGGCTTCGGCATTCTGGTGGCCTGCCTCGCTCTCGGCGTCGCCGTGATCGCCGGCGTCGGCGCACTTTCGGATGCCCTTCGTCGCGGCTTCGAGAGCCAAGGTGAGGTGCTGCTCGGTGGCGATGTGGCGCTCGCCCGCCCGCACACCTCGGCGACCGCCGCGGAGCGCGCCTGGATGGCGGCGCGCGGCCGGGTCTCGGAAACCGCGACGATGCGCTCGATGGCCCGCCGCCTCGACGGCACGGAGCAGGCGCTCGTCGAGGTGAAAGCCGTGGATGACGCCTATCCGCTGGCAGGTGCCGTCACGTTGCGGGGCGGAGCCGGTTTCGCCCGGGCTCTGGCAGGCGATGGCGCCGTCGTCGACCCGATCCTCGTGGAGCGGCTCGGCGTCCGGGTCGGCGACAGGTTGCAGCTCGGACGCACCGAGATCGAGATCCGCGGATTGCTCGAGACCGAGCCCGACAAGATCACCGATCGCTTCACGGTCGGCCCGCGTGTTTTCGTCTCGCTGGCGACCCTCCAGCGGAGCGCCCTTGCCGAGCCGGGCGGGCTCGTCCGCTGGCGCTACGCCATCGACCTGGAAGGTGCGACCGATGCCCCGTCGCTGCTCGCCTTCCGCGCCGCCGTGAAGGCACAGCTGCCGGAGGCCGGCTTCGCCGTCGTCGACCGCCGCAACCCGTCGCCCGCCGTCACCCGCACGCTCGACCAGCTGCGCCAGTTCCTCACGCTCGTCGGCCTCGCCTCGCTGATGATCGGCGGCGTGGGTGTCGCCAATGCCGTGAAGGCTTACGTCGACCGCCGCCGCAAGGTGATCGCTGCGATGCGCAGCCTGGGTGCGTCCCGCCGCCAGATTTTCACGCTCCATCTTGTGCAGGTGCTCGTCCTCGCGGTGGCCGGCATCGTCATCGGGCTCGGCGTCGGCCTGCTGCTCCCGCTTGCGGCCGACCGGGCCATTGCAGGGGTGCTGCCCATCCGCGTGACGCTCGGTGCAAGCCCGGCCACGTTGCTGCTCGCAGCAGTCTACGGTCTCCTCGTGGCGCTGCTTTTCGCGCTGTGGCCGCTCGGCCGTGCCGCCGAGATTCGAGCTGCGGCGCTGTTTCGCGAGGATGTGGCACCAGCCGCCCAGCGCCCGCCGCTCGCCGTGATGCTGGCGACCGTCGCTCTCGCGGTCGCGCTCGCCACCCTCGCCATCGTCACGTCGGATTCGCGCCTCGTCGCCGTCTGGTTCCTTGTGGGCATCACGGCGGTGCTCGTCGTCTTTCCGGCGCTCGGCGGCCTCATTGCTTACGTCGCGAGGCGGATGCCGCGCCCAAGGCAGCCCTCCCTGGCTCTCGCCCTCGGCAATCTGGGTGCGCCCGGCGGCCTCACCCGGTCCGTGGTGTTGTCGCTCGGAGCCGGCCTGTCGCTGCTGACCGGCGTAGCGCTCGTCGACAGCTCCATCGTGACGGAGCTCGAGAGCCGGCTGCCGCGCAACTCTCCCAACTACTTTCTGCTCGACATCCCTCAGAACGAGTTGATCCAGCTCGAGCGCACGGTGACCCGCGCAAGTCCCGACGCCCGTCTCGCCGAGGCGCCGATGCTGCGCGGCCGGCTGGTGGCGCTCGCGGGCAAGCCGGTGGAGGAGATCAAGGCCCCGCCCGAGGCGCAGTGGGTGCTCCGCGGCGACCGGGGACTGTCCTATGCGACCGAGGTGCCGGCGGGCTCGACGGTCGTGGCCGGCGACTGGTGGCCGCCGGACTATGCGGGCGAGCCACTGGTCTCGTTCGAGGCCGAGTTGGCGAGGCACCTGAAGCTCTCCATCGGCGATACCGTCACGGTCAACGTGCTCGGTCGCAACGTGACGGCACGGATCGCCAACCTGCGCGAGGTGCATTGGGAGAGCCTCGGCATCAACTTCGTGCTGGTTTTCTCGCCCAACGTGCTCAAGGGCGCGCCTCACAACCTTTTGGCGACCATCAGCTTGCCGCCGTCGACACCCCTCGCCGAGGAGGCCCGGATCGCAAAGGAGATCGGCAAGACACATCCGGCCGTGACGGTGATCCGGGTCAAGGACGCGATCGAGGCCTTCAATGCGGTCTTCCGGAAAGTCATGACCGCCGTTCGGGCGGCGGGTGGGGTGACGCTCGTGGCCGGCGCCCTGGTGCTGGCTGGCGCGCTCTCCACGGCGCAGCGAAGGCGCGTCCGCGATGCCGTCGTGCTCAAGGCCATCGGCGCCACTCGCCGCCAGATCCTCACGATGCACCTTGCCGAGTACCTGATCGTGTCGATGGCGACGGCGGTTGTCGCGGTTGGCGTGGGCACCCTCGGCGCGTGGGCGGTGCTGACGTGGCTGATGAAGGTGCAATTCGCCTTCTCGGGGCTGGCCGTCCTCCAGGCGGTGGCGCTTTCCGTGGGCCTTGTCGTGGCCATGGGCCTGCTCGGGACGGCCAGGGTGCTTGCGGCGCCCCCCGTGCCCTACCTGAGGGGCGAATAGCCTAAAACGCCTCGCAGGGCCTGCCTGTATCGTATAAATACCGAACTCTGGAAGTCGGATTTGAGGCCCTGATCGCCTTGAATCCGGCGCGTCCCCGGATCATATTGGTGGCGTGCGGCGGTCCGAAGCTGCGCTGCCGCGCGTCTAGCGCTCTGCCTAGGCGTAAGAGCAGCCGGGCAGGACCATAAGGGCTCAAAGGGAACCATGGCTCAGATCGATCACAGGTACGTCCACGGCGCGCCGGCGTCGCGCGCCGGCACCGCCGTCGGTGTCGACGAGGGGCTGCGCGCGCACATGTTGCGCGTCTACAACTACCTCGCTGCAGGCATCGGCCTTGCGGCCGTTCTCGCTTATGTCGTCTACAGCGCATCGGTCGTCACCGACCCCGCCATGGCGGCCGCGAAGCTGAAGAACGGCGTTCTGCTGTCGCAGTTCGGCGCGACGCTGTTCGCCTCCGGCTGGATCATGGCCGTCAAGCTGGCCCCGATCGGCCTCCTCCTGGTGCTCGCGTTCACGGCGCAGCGCCTGTCGACAGGCGCGACACAGCTCGCCTATTGGGCGCTCGTCGCGCTCATCGGCGTCGGCGCCTCGACGGCCTTCATCCAGTACAAGCTCGGCTCGGTCGGCCAGGTGTTCGCGATCACGTCGCTGTCGTTCGCGGCGCTGAGCCTCTACGGCTACACGACCAAGAAGGACCTGTCTGGCTGGGGCTCTTTCCTGTTCATGGGCCTCATCGGCATCATTCTCGCCGGCATCGCCAACATCTTCTTCCAGTCGTCGGCCTTGCAGTTCGCCATCTCGGTGATCGGCGTGCTCGTGTTCGCCGGCTTCACGGCCTACGACACGCAGCGCATCAAGGACGAGTACTACGTGATGTTGGGCGACGCGGCGGCCATGTCCAAGGCCGCGGTCTGGGGCGCGCTCTCGCTGTTCCTCGACTTCGTCAACCTGTTCCAGCTTCTCCTGTCGCTCCTCGGCGACCGCGAGTAGGCCGGCCACGGCAGGACGATCTTCAGCAGGGGCTCCGCGGCAGCGCGGGGCCCCTGCCTCTTTTTTGGGCACGCCGATAGCATTCGCGGATCATACCTTTCGGCGATCCTTGGAGATGAGTGTGATGGCCCGCCCCCCGATCCGCCTTTCGACGCCCGACGACATCCCGGCCATAACGGCCATCTACCGCCCTGCGGTTATGACCGGCCTCGCCAGCTGGGAGTACGACCCGCCCGACGAGGCGGAGATGCGGCGCCGTCAAGCCGTCATCGTGGCTGCCGGCTACCCCTACCTCGTCGCCGAGCTCGATGGCCGGGTGATCGGCTATGCCTATGCCAGCTCCTACCGACCACGGCCCGGGTATCGATACACCTGCGAGAACTCGGTCTATGTCGCCGCGGACGTCCAGCGTACGGGTGCCGGTCGGGCCTTGCTGGCCGAGCTGATCGACCGCTGCACGGCGAGCGGCCTTCGTCAGATGGTGGCGGTCATCGGCGACTCGGGCAATGCGGCGTCCATTGGCCTCCATCGCGCCCTCGGCTTCACCTTCTGCGGCATCATCCATTCGATCGGCTGGAAGGCCGGCCGTTGGATCGACGGCGTCTACATGCAGCGGGCGCTCGGCCGTGGCGACAGCACCCCTCCCGAGGACTGAGCCGCCGGCATCTGCGGTCATTGGGCTGTCGAGAAGCGGCGTCGGACGTTTCCTCCACCGTTCCTGTCGACTATCGCTAGGCTGCACGTGCAGCGGCAACCGGAGTCGGAGGAATGCGTCGGAAAGCGGCCGGTGAGGACGGAGGCCCGGACCTGGAGGCGGATGGCGATCACGCCACCCCGCAGCACCCGGCTGCGCAGGGTGACGAGCCCCTTTCGCGCCCGTCTCCCGCGACCGCCGCCGTGCCGCCCGGCGTTACGCCGTCGATGGCCCAGTTCCTCGAGATCAAGACGGCGAATCCGGACTGCATCCTCTGGTACCGGATGGGCGATTTCTACGAGCTCTTCTTCGAGGATGCCGTGACGGCCTCGGAGGCGCTCGGCATCGTGCTGACCAAGCGCGGCAAGCATCTCGGCCACGACATACCGATGTGTGGCGTTCCCGTGCACCGGGCCGACGAGTACCTGCAGCGCCTCATCCGGCGCGGCTATCGCGTTGCCGTCTGCGAGCAGCTGGAGGATCCCGCCGAAGCCCGCAAGCGCGGCTCCAAGGCCGTCGTGAAGCGCGATGTGGTGCGCCTGGTCACGCCCGGCACGCTGACCGAGGAGAGCCTGCTCGATGCCAAGGCGCGCAACTACCTGACGGCCGTCTTTCCGGTCGGCTCCGCCAGCGCCGCCGCGAACGGCGGCCCTCGCGGGGTGGCCCTCGCCTCCCTCGACATCTCCACCGGCGAGTTCGAGGTCGGCCTTGTCGCCGCCACCGACCTGGCCGGCGAGATGGCTCGCCTGGCGCCGGGCGAGGTGCTCCTTCCCGATTCCCGCTTCGATGACGCCGCCTTGACGGCCACGGCCCGGCAGGCTGGTGCCGCGGCCACGCCTGTGCCAGCCGCCACGTTCGACAGCATGGCCGGAGTCCGGTTCCTCAAGGAGCGGCTCGGCGTCTCGGAGCTCGGCGGCTTCGGTGACTTCTCCCGCGCGGAGCTTGCCGCCGTCGGCGCGCTGCTGGGCTATGTGGACATTACCCAGCTCGGCGCCCGCCCGGCCATCCGTCCGCCACGGCGCACAGGACCTGCCGACGTCCTCGTGATCGACGCCTCGAGCCGCGCCAGCCTCGAGCTGGTCCGCTCGACGTCCGGCGCCCGCGAGGGCAGCCTCCTCGCCGCTCTCGACCGCACCGTCACCGGCGCCGGC
>JBFWQN010000325.1:0-6268 GCA_050249405.1 Hyphomicrobiaceae bacterium
GAAGCCGGACACACCCTCCGCGCCGCCCCTCGTCTTCGGAGGTTCGCCACCGCGGCCGGCGGTCCCGCTCGGCGGTTTCGAGCCATGGCTGCTCGTCGCCATGGCCATAGCGGAAGCTGGCATCATCATGACTCTGGCACGGCAGTCGGTGCCGTCGCTTGCCGGACTGGTGCTCGTCCACATTCTCACCCTGCTGTCCATCGCCGCCCTCCTGGCCGCAACTCAGCGGCGCGGTAGCGACACGACCTATCTGCTGCTGGCCCTGATCGCGGGTGCGGCGACAGGACCGCTGGGGCCGCTCGGGGCTGGCCTGCTTTGGCTCGCCGCCGCGAAACAGGGGCAGCGTCCCAGCCCGCTGATCGCGCAATGGTACGAGCGCATTGCCGCCTCGACCGCAGTGGCACCGGAGGAGCGGCTCTGCGCCGACGTGCGGATCGGCCGAGCGCTGCAGCTGGACGGCCCGTCCCCCGCCTCGTATCCGGCCATCATGTTGACCGGCTCTCTCGGCGAGCGACAGACCGTGCTCGGGCGGATCGCGCGGCACTTCCATCCTGAATACCTGGAGACGCTGCGCATCGCGCTGGCGAGCCCCGAGCCTGTGTTGCGGGTCCAGGCCGCGGCCGTGGCCGCACATATCGGGCCTCGAGCAAGGGCCTACTTCGACGAGCGCGCGGCCGCACCGAGGCCCAACGACATGGAAGGCGCCCTCGCCGACCTCGACGAGATGGAGGCGATGCTCGCATCGGGCCTGCTCGACGAGGCGCAACGCTTGCGCGGCGCGATGCGCTCGCGCCAGCTGGGCGATACGATCGTCGCTGGTCTCGCGCACGGACCGCCGCGGCGCGCGGCCATCGGCGAGCCGGCCCGGCTCGCCATGCTCGAGGAGCGGCTCGAGCGCCTCTTGTTCGAGCGCCGGCGGCTCGCCGAGCTGCGCTCCCTGCGCCAGGCCCGGAAGCTCGGCGCCCGGTTTCCTTCGGCCCGCTTCCGCAAGCTCAGGGTCAGGCCAGCCCTGGCCGAGGCGGCCGAATGAGCGGGCGGGAGGCTGCGGCCATGCGCGAGACGGACGTCTGCCTGATCGTCGAGGGCTGCTACCCCTATGTTCCCGGCGGCGTGTCGGGCTGGATCGACTGGCTCATCCGCACGCAAAGCGAGACGACCTTCCAGGTGGTGGCGCTGTGGCCGCGGCCGACCACGCAGCCGCCGCGCTATGCGCTGCCGCCGAACGTCGTGGCTCTGCACCATCTTTACCTGCAGGACTTCGGCGCCGAGCCGCTGAAGCGCCTCGCGCTGCCCGACGGCATCGATGAGCTGGGCGGCGCGCTGGGCGACTTGATGAGCAGCGGCGGCCGGCTGCCGCTCGAGCGGGTCGGCAGCGCACTTGCCCGCACGCGCAGCCGCCTCGCCCTGCCCGTGCTGTTCAACTCACCCGTTGCCTGGAGCATTGCGCAACGCGCCTACGAGCGCGAGATGCCTTACGGCTCGTTCCTGCACTTCTTCTGGGCCTGGCGTGCCCTGCTCGGCGGCCTCTTCGCGACCCTCGAGATGCCGCTGCCGCCAGCCAAGGTCTACCATACCATCTCGACCGGCTATGCCGGCGTGCTCGCCGCCCGCGCCGCCCTCGAGACGGGACGCCCGGCGCTCCTCACCGAGCACGGCATCTACACCAACGAGCGGCGCATCGAGCTGCTGATGGCCGACTGGGTGGCCGACACGGTCGACAAGGGTCACTCGCTGTCCGATCCGCGCTTCGACCTGCGCGACATGTGGGTGCGCGCGTTCGAGGCCTACGCGCGCACGTGCTACGAATGCTCCGACGAGGTGATCACCCTCTACGAGGACAACCAGCGCGCCCAGCGCCAGCTCGGCGCCGCACCGGCCAACCTCCGCGTCATCGCCAACGGCATCGATCCGAGCCGGTTCGCGGGGCTCCGCCAGGCCGGCGAGACGGATCGCCCGACAGTCGCCCTCATCGGCCGCGTGGTGCCGATCAAGGATGTGAAGACGTTCATCACGGCCGCGGCGCTGCTGCGCCAGCGCATCCCCGATCTGGCCGCGATCGTCATGGGGCCAACCGACGAGGATCCGGCCTATTTCGAGGAGTGCCGCGCCCTCGTCGCCAGCCTGGGCGTCGGGGACACGGTGGAATTCACCGGCACCGTCAACATCGTCGAGCATCTGCCGCGCGTCCACGTCGCCGTGCTCACGTCGCTCAGCGAAAGCCAGCCTCTCGTCATCCTGGAGGCGGGCGCCGCCGGCATCCCGTTCGTCGCCACCGACGTCGGCTCCTGCCGCGAGATCCTCGAGGGCCGGGCCGAGGAGGCACCTCCACTGGGCCCGGGCGGCATGGTCACGGGGCTCGTCGCCCCCGGCGAGATCGCCGACGCGCTGGCGAGGCTGCTGCTCGACCCCGCGCTGCGCCGCCGCTATGGCGAGACGCTGCGCGAGCGTGTGCGGCAGACCTACACCTCCGAGCGCGCCGCGGCGGCCTACCGCGCGCTCTATCGCCAGCACATCTCGGCACCGGCCCGGCAGGGCCGAACGGCCGCCTGAGGAGGCACAACGTGGCAGGCATCGGCTTCGAGCTGCGCAAGCTCGCCGAGCGGGACACGCTCAGCACGGTGCTGGCGGCAGGCGGCCACGCGGCGGTGATCGCGGCTGGCCCCTGGCTGTTCACCATTCTGGCGCTCGCCGGCATCGGCATCACCACGGAGCGGCTCGTCGGCCTCGACCGGCTGGCCGAGTTCCGGGTGGTCATCATCTATTGCTTCGCCCTGTCGCTGGTGCTTTCGGCCCCGGTCACCATCGTCGCCACGCGCCTCGTCGCGGATGCGCTGTGGCTGAAGCGGCCCGAGGAGGTGAGCCAGCTGCTTCTCGCCTCGCTCGCCGTGTCGCTGGCGCTCGTGGGCGCGGGCGGATTGCTGCTCGTCGCCTTCTTCGAGCCGCCGCTCAGGGCGGCCCTGCCGCTGCTTTCGGGCTCGATGCTGGTCGGCATGATCTGGGTGGTGCTCGCCTTCTGCGGAGCCGTCCGCGACTACGGCGGCGTCACGCTGTCATTCCTGCTCGGCCTCGTCGGCTCGATGCTCGGGAGCATCACGGCCGCCATTCTGGGCGCTGGCGCCATGGGCATGGTGTGGTGCTTCCTCGCGGGGCTCTGCGTCACCTTCCTCGGCCTCGTCGGCCGCGTGCTCGCGACCTTTCCGCAGCCCGTCGGCCATCCGGCGCTCGGCCTCGCGCGCCTGCGTGAAGGGTTCGCCGCCTATTGGCGGCTGGCGCTCGGGGCGCTCGCGGGCACGGCGGGCGTTTGGATCGACAAGTGGCTCATGTGGTTCTCGGACAATGGCGAGGTGCTTGCCATCGGGCTTCGCCATGCTCCGCTCTACGACAGCGCCATGTTCATCGCCTCGCTGGGAATCATCCCCGCCCTGGCTGCTTTCGTGCTCCGGCTCGAGACCGACTTCTTCGAGCGGTACCAGCGCTACTACGCCACCATCGGCGGCCATGGCACGTTCGGCCAGATCGAGGAGGCGCGGGAGCACATGCACGTGCACACGCTCGAGAACCTCGCCCTGGTGACGATCGGTCAGGCGGGAATCTCGGCCGTGCTCGTGCTGCTCGCCCCCGTCATCGTCGATGCGCTGGGCCTTCAATTCCGGCAGGTGTCGATCCTGCGCTACGGCGCGCTCGGCGCCGTGTTCCAGTTCATCTTCATCGCCTGCTCGGCGATGCTGCTGTTTTTCGACCGGCGGCGCACCTACCTGCGCGTCCAGGTGCTCTTCCTCGTGGCCATGGCCGGTTTCACCACGGTCACGCTCGTGGCCGGGGAGGAGTATCACGGCGTCGGCTACTTCGCGGCCTGCATCGTCGCGGCCTTCGCGGCCTACCGGCTCGCCGACCGGACGTTCGGCGACCTCAACTACCTGACCTTCATCGGCAACAATCCGTCCGTCGAGGCCTCGAGCGGCTATCGCCGCCGAGGCCTCCTCGGCCGGCTGGGCTTGAGCCGGACCGGAAGCTGAGACGATGGCTCAGGCCACGGCCCCGCTCTGCGCCTGCATGCCGTACATCGAGTACATGGGCGGATTCTCGAAGATTACCTCGTCGTACTCGCCATAGCCGTTGAAGCGGCCGGCGATGGCCCGCGCGTAGGCGCCCGTGTTGCCGATCTCGATGTAGTCCCCCTCGCGAATGGCGTCGGGAAGCAGGAACGGGCCCTTCATGTGGTCGACCGAATCGCAGGTCGGCCCCCACATCTCGAACGGCCGCAGCACGTGCGGCTCAGGCACCTTTCGCCCGACGAGACGCACCGGGAACAGGAAGCCCAGGTGCGCGGCGTCGAACAGCATGCCGTAGCTGCCGTCGTTGATGTAGAGATCGTTGCCGCGGCGCGCATCGACGCGCACGACGAGGCTCTCGGCCTCGGCGACGAGCGCCCGGCCGGGCTCGCACATGAGACGGCAGCGGTCGGCGACCGGCAGCTTCTCGAAGGCGCTCCGGATCACGGTCATGAAGCTCGCGAGCGGTGTCGGCTCCTCGTTGGTGTAGCGCGAGGGAAAGCCGCCGCCCACGTCGACGCGATCGACCACCACGCCGGCCTTCACGATCAGTCGGCCAACCTCCTCGAGCGCGTTGGCGTAGGCATCGGGCGTGACGGTCTGCGAGCCCACGTGAAAGGTGACACCCAGCTCTTTCGCTACCTGCCGTGTCTTGACGAGCAGGCGTGCGGCCTTGGTCCCGGTGATGCCGAACTTGCGCTCGAGCGGGAGGCGGCTGTTCTTCGGCGGCACGGCGATGCGCACCCACAGGACGAGATCCTTCGCCCCTTGGGTCTCGTGCAGGATCTTGGCGAGCTCGTCCTCGCTGTCGAGCGAGAACGAGCGGCAGCCGAGCCCGAACGCGCGCCGGATGGCGTGGCGCGACTTCACCGGGTGCATGAAGTGGAAGTGCGCGTCCGGAATGGTCTTGGCGTCCTCGAGCTCGGGCAGCGAGGCGACGTCGAAATGGCGGATCCCGGCGCCGTAGAGGGCACCGAGCAGGAACACGTTGCTGTTCGCCTTGTAGGCGTAGGCCACGTCGCCGGGGAAGTGCTCCAGGAAAAACCGTGCAGCGCGCCCCGCAGCGTGCGGTCTGAAGCCGACGACGGGCTTCTCGGGCCGGCGGGCCTCGATCAGGTCGTCGGCGGTCTTGAACGTGTCCAGCTTCGCCATCTCATGAAACCTCCGCGGCCAGCGTTGGCGGACCCTTAAAAGGCAAGGCGCTGCACATAGGGCTAGTCACCCCCCCTGTAAAGACGCTCGGGCCTCGTTCAAGCCCGGCAGACCGAATAAATCCGGATTGCACGATGCGGGCGGCAGCGACGGACGCGCCGCCGTCCCGTCGCATCACGGGGCCTGGGCGATGCCGGGTCGACGACGTCTCGTTGCAAGCTCGATGACGACCGCCGCAGCCGCCTCGCTCGGCGTGCCGCTCGCCAGCCGCATCAGGCCCGGCAGTCGCGCCAGGGCCGCCTGCTGCGCGGCACGTGTCGCAGGATCGGCCAGCACCGCTGCGAGGGCGTCGGCGAGCTTCTCGGGCGTGCAGTCGTCCTGCATAAGCTCGGGAAAGGCCCGCTCCCCGAGGACGAGGTTGGACAGCGCGAAATGCGGCGTCTTCACCAGGAACTGCAACCGCGCGGCGAGCGCATCGACCCGGTAGGCGACGATCATCGGGCAGCCGGCGAGAGCGAGCTCCAGCGTCACCGTGCCAGACGCCGCGAGCGCTGCGTCCGCCGCCCGGAAGGCCTGCCATTTGGCCTCCTCCCCCGTGGCGATGTGCGGCCTCGATGACCAGCCCGCCGCGGCCGTCTCGACGAGCTCGCGGACACTGTCGACCGCGGGCACCACGACCTCCAGCGGACCGAGACGCGCCTCTGCCAGCGCCAGCGCTGCGCCGAACGGTTGCATCAGCCTCTCCACCTCGGAGCGCCGGCTTCCGGGCAGCACCACGAGCAGCTTGCGTTCCGGGTCCAGGCCGAGCCGGGCACGCAAGGCTTGCGCGTCCGCGGCTGCGATGGCGGGCAGGCGCTCGATCAGCGGATGGCCGACGTAGGTGCATGGCGGGCCTCCGAGGCGAGCGTGCACCTCGGGCTCGAACGGCAGCAGCGCCAGGACGTGATCGATGTAGGAGCGCATGCGGGGCGCCCGGCCGGGCCGCCATGCCCACACGCTCGGGCTGACGTAGTCGATGATCGGCGTATCGACGAGGCGCTTCCTGATGCGGCGCGCGATCGGAT
>JBFWQN010000326.1:0-6245 GCA_050249405.1 Hyphomicrobiaceae bacterium
TTAAAGGCAAAAACGGCCTGTCGCTGAAGCGACGCCGCAGGTCGAGCATGACGCGGGCACCTGGAGAAGCACGGTGAACAAGGTATTTGGCAGCGCGGCAGAGGCGCTCGCCGGAATCGTCGAGGACGGTCAGACCATTGCTGTCGGCGGTTTCGGCCTCTGTGGCATTCCCGAGGCGCTGATCGCCGCCCTGCGCGACAGTGGTGCGAAGGGCCTCACTGCCATCTCCAACAATGCCGGCATCGACGACTTCGGGCTCGGCATCCTGCTCAAGACGCGCCAGATCAAGAAGATGATCTCGTCCTACGTCGGCGAGAACAAGGAGTTCGAGCGGCAGTATCTCGCCGGTGAGCTCGAGCTCGAGTTCACACCGCAGGGGACGCTCGCCGAGAAGCTGCGCGCTGGCGGCTCCGGCATCCCTGCCTTCTATACGCGGACGGGCTATGGCACGCTCGTCGCCGAGGGCAAGCCAACCGCGGAGTTCGACGGCCAGATGTACGTCATGGAGCGGTCGCTCCGCGCCGACGTGGCACTGGTGAAAGCCTGGAAGGCCGACAAGGCCGGGAACCTGATCTACCGAATGACGGCGCGGAACTTCAATCCCGTGTGCGCCATGGCCGGCAAGGTGACGGTCGCCGAGGTCGAGGAGATCGTCGAGACCGGCGCGCTCGATGCCGATCACATCCACACGCCCGGCATTTTCGTTCAGCGCATCGTGCTCAACAAGACGCCCGAGAAGCGCATCGAGCAGCGGACTGTCCGGAAGAGCTGATCCCAGACACGTCGCAATTCTCGCAAGGAGATACCCATGCCCTGGACCCGCGAGCAAATGGCGGCACGCGCCGCGCAAGAGCTGCAGGACGGCTTCTACGTCAATCTCGGCATCGGCCTGCCGACGCTCGTCGCCAACTACATCCCGGCCGGCATCGACGTGATGCTGCAATCGGAGAACGGCCTGCTCGGCATCGGTCCGTTCCCGATGGAGAACGACGTCGACGCCGACCTGATCAATGCCGGCAAGCAGACGGTCACGACCATCAAGGGCTCGTCGTTCTTCTCGTCCGCCGACAGCTTCGCCATGATCCGCGGCGGCCATATCAACCTCGCCATTCTCGGTGCCATGCAGGTGTCGGAGACGGGCGACCTCGCCAATTGGATGATTCCCGGCAAGATGGTGAAGGGTATGGGGGGCGCCATGGACCTCGTCGCCGGCGTCGAGCGCGTCGTCGTCGTCATGGAGCATACGGCCAAGAAAAAGGACGGCTCGACCGATTTGAAGATTCTGCCGAAGTGCACCCTGCCGCTGACCGGCGTCGGCGTGGTCAACCGCATCATCACCGACATGGCCGTGATGGACGTGACGAAGGACGGCCTGAAGCTCGTCGAGTTGGCCCCCGGCGTGACGCGCGAGGACCTCGCCAAGGCGACCGGCGCGACGCTGCACTGACGGCCTGGTGCGGTCCCTTCCGCATCGTTTTCTGCCGGTCGGCCGCTCCTGTCCACCGTGACCGATCTGGCAGACGCCGGCATGTGGCCCCGCGAGCTCATCCCTCGTTCAGGGCCCCGCGAGATGCCCTTCGAGGTTTGCACCGTCGTCGGCCGAGGCGATCTCCTTGAGCATGTCATCGTCGATCTCCGCGGCGAGACGCCGGAGAAGCGCGTCGGCATGGGGCTTTGCGATGCGTCTCACGAAGGTCGCGGGCACGGGTTCCTCCCGGGCGACTTTGATCGAAGGACAACGGCGTACCCGATCACGTTGCTTCCGCGAAGCGCGCGGCCTTTCACTCGATTGACAGCGGTTTGCGGATCGTGCCCCGCTCGATGGCGGTTGGTGCTGCCGGATTCGAGGATGCCTCGCATGCAGATCGGAGTTGTCGGACTCGGCCGGATGGGCGCCAACATCGCGCGACGTCTGCTGCGGAAAGGCCATGCGGCAGTCGTCTACGATCGCGATCCGGCGCCCGGAGCAGCACTAGCCGAGGAGGGGGCGACGGCGTCGACCGATCTCGAGGGACTGGTCGCGGCGCTCGTGCCACCGCGTGCCGTCTGGGTGATGCTGCCGGCGGGGGAAGCGACAGAGGCGGCGATCTCGGAGCTGTCGCGACTGCTCGCTCCAGGCGATACGATCATCGACGGCGGCAACACCTACTGGAAGGACGACATTTGTCGCGCGCGCGCCCTCGCGCAGGCCGGCATTGCCTATCTCGACGCCGGCACATCGGGCGGCGTGTGGGGGCTCGAGCGCGGCTATTGCCTGATGATCGGCGGTGACAAGGGCGCCTTCGAGCGGCTCGATCCGATCTTCCGGGCATTGGCGCCAGGCCGCGGCGACATCCCTCCGACGACGGGCCGCGCGGAGCGCGACCGCCGCGTCGAGGAAGGCTATCTGCACGCCGGGCCGAGCGGAGCGGGTCACTTCGTCAAGATGATCCACAACGGCATCGAGTACGGCATGATGCAGGCCATCGCCGAGGGGCTCGATATTCTGAGCCATGCCGGTGATGCGCGCCTCGCGCCCGAGCTACGGCTCGACCTCGACGTCGCCGACGTCACGGAGGTTTGGAGGCGGGGCAGCGTGATAACATCCTGGTTGCTGGACCTGACGGCTGCCGCGTTGGCCGACGATCCGGCGCTTGCGAGCTACTCGGGGCACGTGGACGATTCCGGAGAGGGACGTTGGACCGTCGAGGCCGCTATCGCGGAGGCCGTTCCCGCCGAGGTGCTGACCGCGGCGCTGTTCGCCCGCTTCCGCTCGCGCCAGGATCATACGTTCGCGGAAAAGGTGCTCTCCGCCATGCGCAAGGGCTTCGGTGGCCACGTCGAGCCGTCGCGAAAGGGCTGAGAATGCGCACCGAGGCAAGTGCTCTTCTCGAAGGGCCGCATGTGTGGACGCTCGCGCCGCGGGTCGCCGTGCTGATGGGCGTTTCCGGCTGCGGAAAGACGACGACGGGACGGCGTCTCGCCAGCGTTCTCGGCTGGACATTCCGTGATGCGGACGAGTTTCACCCCCCTGAGAACATCGCCAAGATGGCGAGCGGCCGTCCACTCGACGACAGCGATCGCGCTCCGTGGCTTGCCGCCATCGCGGCATGGATCGACGAGCGGCGCGCGACGGGCGAAGGCGCCATCGTCAGCTGCTCGGCGCTAAAGCGTGCGTACCGCGACGTGCTGATCGGGTCGCGTCGCGACGTGGCGCTGATCTATCTCAAGGGCAGCTACGCCCTCATCGCCGACAGGCTGTCGCGTCGGCGCGGTCATTTCATGCCACCGGCCCTGCTACGCAGCCAGTTCGATGCGCTCGAGGAGCCAGGGCCCGACGAGGGTGCGCTCGTCGTCTCGATGCGGATGCCGCCGAAGCGGGTGGCGGAGCGCATCGTGGCGGGGCTCGGGCTGGTGCCGATGCGCCGCGTGGCGCCACCGGTCTGAGCGCGGGAATGCACGGCGACGAGAAAGGATCGCGCGACATGGCGAAGGACAAGGTGCGGGTCGCCGCCGTGCAGCATCAGCTGCGGGGCATTCGCCATCGGGACGAGTTTCGCGAGCAGGTGAGCTACCTCGTCGGTGCCGCGGCGGGATACGGCGTCGATTTCGTGGTGCTGCCCGAGCTCTTCACGATGCAGCTCCTGTCGCTCGAGCCGGCAAGGCTCGGCCCGCGTGAGGCGATGGTCCGGATCGACAGCCATACCGAGTGGTACAGCGACTTCATGCGAGCCCTGGCCGTGCAGCATCGGGTCAACATCGTCGGCGGCACGCACGTGCTCAGGCACGCCAGTGGCGAGATGCGCAACGTCGCATTCGTCTTCCTGCGCGACGGCTCGGTGCACCGGCGCGACAAGATCCATCCGACGCCGAGCGAAGCGGCGGTGTGGGGCATCCGCGGCGGTGATGCGGTGGACGTGATCGAGACGGATTGCGGGCCGGTCGGGGTGCTCGTCTGCTACGACGTGGAGTTTCCCGAGCTGCCGCGCCGGCTCGCCGACCAGGGGGCGCCGCTGCTACTCGTGCCGTTCTGCACCGACGACCGCCGTGGCTTCCTGCGTGTGCGATACTGCTGCCACGCGCGCGCGATCGAGAACCAGACCTATGTCTTGATGGCGGGCGTCTGCGGGAACCTGCCGAACGTCGAGAACATGGATGTGCACTACGCCGAGAGCGCCATCATCACGCCGTGCGATATTCCCTTCGCCCGCGACGGCATCGCGGCGGAGGCGTCTGCCAACATCGAGACCATCGTGGTCGCCGACCTCGATCTTGCCGAGCTGGCTCGCGCGCGCATTGCCGGCAGCGTGCGAAATTTCAACGACAGGCGTCGCGATCTCTATCGCATCGAGTGGCTCGGCAGCGCGACGGACGCCCGCAAAGCCGACTGATCCGACGGCAGCGTATGCACAGCCTTCGATCGGTCGAGGCGGCTTGCCTCCGTTGACTTGGATCGGCGCCCGCCTATGTTGTGATCTCTGCCGATACAGGCCGGCGGAAGAGACCGGGTGGGCGAGGACTATCGCGCAACCCGGCGCCGAAGGAGCAACCGCCCCGGAAACTCTCAGGCAAATGGACCGCCGGCCGATGGCACTCTGGAAAGCAGCGGTGGAGCGCCAACGCTCCGACCGCTCACCGAAGGGGTAAAGCGGATTGCTCCGCCAGCACTAGGTTGCCTCGTCGGCAACCGGGCCGGTGGAGCTTCCGCTCAAATCTCTCAGGTCCCGTGACAGAGGGGGCTTCCGCTCGTGCGCAATCAGGCGCGCGATCGAGAAGCCGTCGCGGGATGTGCCATGGCCGACCCTGCTTCCGGACCTCTGAAACGCACGCCGCTCTACGACGTTCATGTCGCGGCCGGTGCCAAAATGGTGCCGTTCGCCGGGTACGAGATGCCCGTGCAGTATCCGGCGGGCGTTCTGAAGGAGCATCTGTGGACGCGGGAGAAGGCCGGTCTCTTCGATGTCGCGCACATGGGCTTGTGCTTTCTACAAGGCCCCGATCACGCCACGACGGCGCGTGCGCTCGAGGCGATGGTGCCGGCCGACATCCTGGCGCTGAAACCAGGCCAGCAGCGCTACACGCAGCTCCTCGCTGAAGACGGTGGCATCCTCGACGATCTGATGGTGACGCGCTCGCCGGGGCCGACCGACGATGGCAACCTCGTGCTGGTGGTCAATGCCGGCTGCAAGGAGGCCGACTACGCGCACATCCGGGCCCATCTGCCGGCCGACGTGAAGCTGTTCGTCACCGACCGGCGCGCGCTGATCGCGCTGCAAGGGCCGGCGGCCGCGACAGTGCTCGCGCGACACATGCCGGGCATCGACGCGCTGGTCTTCATGACGGGCACTTTCGGCAAGCTCGATGGCGAGACCGTCTTCGTGACGCGCTCTGGCTACACGGGCGAGGACGGCTTCGAGATCGCGGTGCCGGATGGCAAGGCGGCCGACATCTGGCGGAAGCTCGCCGGCGAGCCAGAGGTCGAGCCCATTGGGCTCGGCGCGCGCGATTCGCTCAGGCTCGAGGCGGGACTCTGCCTTTATGGCCACGACATCGACACGACGACGTCGCCGGTCGAGGCCGCTCTGCAATGGTCGATCCAGAAGCGGCGGCGCGCGGACGGCGGATTTCCTGGGGCGGCGCGTATTCAGTCCGAGCTGGCGCAAGGGCCTTCCCGCCAGCGCGTCGGCATTCGACCCGAGGGTCGCGCGCCGGCACGGGAGGGGACGGAGATCCTGTCGTCCGACGGTCAACCAATCGGGAAAGTGACATCCGGCGGCTTCGGGCCGAGCGTCAATGGCCCGGTGGCTATGGGGTATGTCGCGAGCGCATGCGCGAAGCCGGGCACGAAAGTACAGCTCGTCGTTCGCGGCAAACCGCTTCCGGCCGAGGTGGTGCGCCTGCCGTTCCAGCCGCACCGCTATTTCCGGCAGGCTTGAGGCAAGACCAGACAGCAAGTGCAAGCTCTTCGAGGGGCAGGACAGAATGGCCACGATCAAATTCACGAATGAGCACGAGTGGGTCAGCGTCGAGGGCGATATCGCGACGGTCGGCATCACGGCACATGCCGCCGAGCAGCTCGGTGACGTCGTCTTCGTCGAGGTGCCGGAGATCGGCCGGGCGGTGACGGCCGGCGAAGCCTGCGCCGTGGTCGAGAGCGTGAAGGCCGCGAGCGATATCTACGCGCCGGTCGGGGGCGAGGTGGTCGAGGTCAACGGCGAGCTTGCGGGCCGGCCGGCCGCCGTCAACGAGGCGCCCGAGGCGACGGG
>JBFWQN010000327.1:0-6243 GCA_050249405.1 Hyphomicrobiaceae bacterium
GCGACCTGTTCATCCAGCCGACCAAGGGCGTGATCGACGATATGGCGCCGGCGGTGCGCATGTTCCATGAGCTCGTGAAGCACGGCGTGCCCAAATCCAAGATGGTGTTCGCGCTGCATGGCGTTCTGGCAGCCAAAGAGATCGAGGATGGCATGGCCTATCTGACCGGTGCCGGGTACGAGGTCATCAAGGGCTCAATGTTCATGCAGCGCGGATACGGCGATGCGCAGAATTTTGGTCTGACGGCGCTGGAGACCAAATGGGAGTCGCTCAATGTCGATGCGGCCCGCGTCGTGGCTTCGGTCGTGCGCAAGGTGCGCCAGATCGTGGAAGAACGGGAAAGTGCGGCGCCTGAAGCTCGCAAGCTGGCGGGATAGGGGAGGGGAGTATGGCGCTGAAGAAGCTGATTGAGATCGATGAGAAGTTTCCGGTGATCAAGAAACCGCGCCTCGGCGCACCGCCGCCTGCCGATGACGTGCTCGACAATGTCGGCGAGGCAGAGAAGCCGCAGAAGGCAACTGTGCGTGAGACGACACCGATGGAGGATGCCGGCACCACGGCCGACGCCGCTGCCGCCGCTGAAGACGAAAGCGCGACGCCGGAGCAAACACGCAGTGGGGCGCCGCGCAAACGTGAGCGCCAGCCCAAGCGTCAGGCGCATCCGGATCGCAGCATCTATGGGAGGCGCTATCGCAAGACGGGCCGCACCTTCCAGTTCGGCGCGCGGGTGACGCCGGAATTTGCCGAGGCGATGCGCGTGACGGCGGCAGCGCGAAATATCACCATCGGCGAACTCCTTGATGAGATGCGCACCATCTACGATAGCATCCGCTCGCTCTCGGATGAGCGGCAGGTGGGCGTGTCTGAAATTCTGGCGAGCATTCGAAAGAGCTGACGCCTGCTCACTGACGCATGGCGCCATTCCCGGATCGATGGTCGCAGGTGAGGTAGGCGTGCAGTACGCGAACACGTTCCCAGTAGGCGAGGGTCGCAAGGGCACCGGGCGAGCCGTCCGCACGCATCGCGCGCTGGTATGCGGCTAGCGGCGCAAGATACCTTTGCTGCTCGGCTGGTGACAGGCCATTCCACCACGCCGTTGCCGGAGAAAGCGAGTGATAGGGCGGGGTTGCTCCGTCTGTCATTCTTAGACCTGATCCCAACGGTGATGGCGATCCTGTGGCTCACTCACTTTCGGCCATCCTACTGCCACGGCGGGCATCTTGGCTACGGAGCAAGCGAGCCCCGGAACAGGCCGCATGAGGTGCCGATGTCCAAGGAACAGATGCACAAGCTCTACTTGCAGGCGATGGAGAAAAGCATCCGGGCAGCGTATGGCTACATCGTGCCGGACGAGGAGGCCGCCGCACTCCATCGCGCCCGGAACGGGTCGAAGCGGCGGCGCGGCAAGCCCAAGACGCCCTACCGCAAATCGGAAGCGCACCCCGACGAGCCTGTGACGCCACTGGTGCTCAAGGATTTCGAGCTGATGTGCTTTGCCGATGCGATGGAACACGAGCAGGTGACCTTCGTCACCATGGCCGTGCGGGCGGATGACGTCCTGATCGAGGCGTCACCGGCGAATGCGACGCGGTTCCTGCTGCACCTGAAGGTCAAGCACGCCGAACTCAGTGCGGCCGAGAAGGCACAATGGGAATTACGCGGCGGCGAGCTGCGTGCCATGCTCATGCGCGCAGAATAACGGAGTGCAGAGTAGGGCTCGCTTCGTGGCTCCGCGTATATGGGGCCGACGGAAGCGGCCTTTCGTCTCGCTGTCAATCGGCGCGGAACTTTGCCCCCCCATCGAGGCGTCGGTTTTCCGTCGGTCGAGACCGGAGCTGACGAGCGTAGCGAGGAAGTGGAGGTCTCGCTTGTTGTACTTCGCCTTACAGTCCGCAGCGGTACTGTAGGAGATCGTGTGCGTCTTGAAAGCTTTCTGATCGCCTTACCGAAGTGCGAGGATTTCGACCCAGAGCGAAGCCCGCGTGAGCGTCGCCTAGTCCCAATCGCCGCATGCCTCTTGGCAGGTCTCGTCGTGTCGTCGCCCGCTTGTCATCCAATCACGCGTGAGCGCGTCCAACGGGCGCTGCACTTTGTGGCGGAGATCGTCGCGAGCCCAGGCGGCGAGGTCTATTTGCCGATCTTCGAGCGGCTGGAGGCGGAGCTCGCCGCGATCGACAGGAAGACGGACGCGCTCGCGCGGGCCCGCTCATTTGCCACGTTCAAATCCAGATCTTCGCCATCCACTCGGCGCGGTGTTTGAGCGTCGAGCCGTTGCCGTAGGGCATGCCTTTGAGTGTGTGCCCCATCAGCTCGTCCTGAATGCGCTCCGGCGTTCCGACGGCGATCATTCGGTCCTTGAAGCTGTGCCGAAGCGAGTAGACCGAGTGGGCCCGTGTCGGGCGAAGCCCTGCCGTGTCGAGGCACTTATTGGCGATAGCCGAGAAGCTGTCTGCCGACGCGCGATAGCGCGGGAACCCATCAGAATACATCCGCATGATCGCAAGGGCCTGCCCGACAAGCGGCATGTCACGCTCGCTGGCGCCTGTCTTGAGTTGGCGGGCATCGGGGCGGATCTGGAGGTGTGGGATCGGATCGTCTATTCGGATGCGCCGCGCTTCCAGCGCGACGATCTCGCTCGGGCGCATGCCGGTCAGGGCGACCATGCGTACGATGTCGGCAGCTTCCGCATTGAGGCCGCCGATCTTGGGTGCTGCCAAGAAGTGCTGACGGACGAAGTCGGGGTCATAGGCTTGCCGCCGTGTGTATTTGGCGCCGGCAATGCGGACGCCCTTGAACGGCAAGGAGAGATTGAGGCGGAAGGCGTCGTCAACAGTGCGCATCATGCCGGCGAGGGCGCCGAAGTTCTTGTTGGCCGAGTTGCGCGTGTAGCCCTCGTTCTTGATCCGGCCGATCCACCAATCGCGGAAGTCGAGGGCATCGCCTCGAGTGATTTCGGCGAGCGGCTTGTCGCCGATGCGTCTGATCAGTGTGTCGACTGCGCGCTGATGTTTGGCCTTCCATTGCTTCAGCTGCTTCTCGCTCTTGCCGATGGTCTGGTCGGAGGCAAGCTTCTGGTAGGCTTCGACGAGGCTTGAGAGCGTGAACTCGGGCTTTCTGGCACCGCCTAGGACAGCAGTGACGATGGCTGGTGCCGGAGCGAGGGGAGGTGCGACGGCGGGGGCCAAAATTGTGCCAGCGATCGCTGCCTGCGCTGCACGTGTACTGCCTGCGAGTTTGCCCAGGGGCTGCTCTAGTCGCTCGACGCGCGCGAGCAGGTCTTCCAAACGTCCGGCGGCTATTTCGGCGACAGGGCGGTAGGTCACGCCCAAGGCTTCGGCCGTGGTAACTGCCTCCTGGAAATCGGTACAGACGCTGGAGTCGGGATCGGCGCCGACGAGCTTCAACCACTTCAGCTCGAGAGCAGCGCTGATCTGGGCGGCGGCGCGCATCGCTTCAGTTCGGTCACGTGCCCCAGTCGAGACACGAACCTCGGTTGTTCTGAGGTGTTCGACAAGTCGTTTGGGAACCCTGCGGCGATACTGCCAAACGCCTCCACGGCGCACGAGGTAGGTGGCGGTCTGATAGCCGAACGCAGGTTTGGCAGGTCGGAGGAAGGGCTGCATCGACGGCATGTCCTGACGCTGGTCGGACCGTCGTGCCTCAACGTCGAATGTGGCACAGCAATGTGTCACACCAATGTGGCACAGCGGCCCGGATGGATCGGGCTCAAGCGTGCGGCAACATTGGAGATTTTCAGCGATATCAACGAGCTGGCAGGTTTAAGTCCTTGACGGACTTGGTGGAGCCGAGGGGGATCGAACCCCTGACCTCGTGAATGCCATTCACGCGCTCTCCCAGCTGAGCTACGGCCCCATTCTTTGGGAAAAGCACCCCGCGAAGGGATGCGGTCGTGTTCCTAGTGCGCCCCGGGCTCGAGCGCAAGTGCTACTTTTCGGCTCGTGGCTTGCTCGTTCCGCGGTCGCTGCGCCTGGGCGGATCGCGGGACGGCAAAACGTCGAGCAACCTCCGTACGGGTGCTGCCTCGAGCGCCAGGCCGCGAGTGGCCAGGAGGCTCGACCTCACGCAGCCTTGCCGACCGATGTGGCGTCGTAGTTGAGGACTGGAGCGAGCCAGCGCTCGGCCTCGGCCACCGACCAGCCTTTCCGCCGGGCGTAGTCCTCCACCTGGTCGCGCTCGATGCGGCCGACGCCGAAATAGTGGCTGTCCGGATGCGAGAGATAGATGCCGGACACCGACGAGCCGGGCCACATGGCGAAGCTCTCGGTCAGCTGGATGCCCGCTTGCCGCTCGACATCCATCAGCTGCCAGAGCGTCGCCTTCTCGGTATGGTCGGGCTGCGCGGGATAGCCCGGCGCGGGCCGGATGCCGACGTATTTCTCGGCGATCAGCTCCTCGCTGGTCAGCCGCTCGCCTTTCACGTAGCCCCAGAGGTCCTTGCGCACGCGCTCGTGCATGCGCTCGGCAAGAGCCTCTGCGAGGCGGTCGCACAGCGCCTTCATCATGATGCGACCGTAGTCGTCGGTCTTGGCGAGGTGCGCATCGAGGGCCGCCTCCTCGCCGATGCCGGCGGTGACGGCGAAGCCGCCAACGTAGTCCGGCACACCGCTCCCCTTCGGCGCAACGAAGTCGGCGAGCGCGGTATGCGCACGCTCGCGCGACGGGTCGCGCGCCATCTGCTGGCGCAGCGTGTGCAGCGTGGCGATACGGCTCGAGCGGGTGTCGTCGGCGTAAAGCTCGATATCGTCGCCGACGGCATTGGCCGGCCAGAAGCCGACGACGGCGCGTGCCTCGACCCAGCGCTCGGCAATGAGACGCGTCAACATGGCCTGGGCGTCGCCGAAGAGCCTGCGCGCCTCGGTTCCGACGACGTTGTCGTCGAGGATGCGCGGATAGCGGCCGGACAGCTCCCAGGTCTGGAAGAAGGGTGTCCAGTCGATATAGCGCACGAGCTCGGCGAGATCGTAGCTCGCGAATGCGCGCGTGCCGAGAAACTCGGGCTTGCGGATGCGCGCCTTCCTCCAGTCGACCTTGAAGGCGTTGGCTCGCGCCTCGGCGAGCGTGATGCGGCTCTTGCGTGCCTCGCCTTTGAGGTGCGCCTCGCGGGCCCGGGTGTACTCGGCGCGGATCGTCTCGATATACGGGCCGCGCTCGGTCTCGGAGAGCAGGCTGGAGACCACGCCCACGGCACGGCTGGCGTCCGTCACGTAGATGGCCTGCCCCCTCTTGTAGTTGGGACCGATCTTCACCGCCGTGTGCACGCGGCTCGTCGTGGCACCGCCGATGAGCAGCGGAACGTCGAAGCCCTCGCGCTCCATCTCGGCGGCGACGTGGCACATCTCGTCGAGCGACGGCGTGATGAGGCCCGAGAGCCCGATGATGTCGGCCTTCTCCTCGCGGGCCACCTCCAGGATTTTCGCCGCCGGCACCATGACGCCGAGGTCGATCACCTCGTAGTTGTTGCACTGGAGAACGACGCCGACGATGTTCTTGCCGATGTCATGGACGTCGCCCTTCACGGTCGCCATGACGACCTTGCCCTTGGGCGGCATCTCGATCATGCCGGATGCCCGCTTCTCGGCCTCGAGATAGGGTTGCAGGTAGGCCACGGCCTGCTTCATGACGCGGGCCGACTTCACCACCTGCGGCAGGAACATCTTGCCGGCACCGAACAGGTCGCCGACGACGTTCATGCCGGCCATCAGCGGGCCCTCGATGACGTGCAGAGGCTTCTCCGACTGCTGGCGGGCCTCCTCCGTGTCGATCTCGATGAACTCGGTGATGCCGTGCACGAGTGCATGCTTCAGGCGCTCGGCGACGGTCGTGTTGCGCCACGCCAGGTCGACCTCGCGCTTCTTGGCGCCCTCGCCCTTGAAACGCTGGGCCGCCTCGAGCAGCCGGTCCGTCGAATCTGCGCGACGGTTGAGGACGACGTCCTCGATCAGCTCGCGCAGGTCTGCCGGAATGTCGTCGTAGACGGTCAGCTGGCCGGCGTTGACGATGCCCATGTCCATGCCCGCCCTGATGGCATGGTAGAGGAACACCGAGTGCATGGCCTCGCGGACCGGCTCGTTGCCGCGGAACGAGAACGACAGGTTCGAGACGCCGCCGGAGATGTGGACCAGCGGGAAGCGCCGCTTGATCTCGCGCGCCGCCTCGATGAAATCGACGCCGTAGTTGTTGTGCTCCTCGATGCCTGTCGCGACCGCGAAGATATTCGGATCG
>JBFWQN010000328.1:0-6237 GCA_050249405.1 Hyphomicrobiaceae bacterium
CGATCTCGTTCGACCATCGGCCTCGACTGTGGCCTCTTCCCCACAGGCATCGAGAGTGGAAGTGGACACCTATGAAATTCTCTTGACGTCGTTCTCGCGTTCTAGTTGTTTACGCTTAGATTACATTACTTGTGAGTTTGAAAATGTAAATCGTGGCGCGTGTAGAGACATTGATCGGCAACAAGCATGTGTCGGTGGCCGCTTTGGGGGCCTTGTCGCCTTTGTAGCCTGATCACCCCGCGCATTCCAAAATAGTGGTCTCCGGCAATCTGTCCGACAATGTCATTCTGGTGCCTGCCACATTGTCGATCAAGCGCAGGCTGGAAATAGAGCTTAAGGGTAGTGGCAACGTCATTGCCCTAGGAGTGGGCAGCTCGTTCGTATTGACCAAGATAATCTGCCGGAGACGAGATAATCTCGTCTTGATCGGGCCACGCTGCAGCTTTACCGGCGGCACGATATTCGCCGATGGGCCTCGCACATCCATTGTCATCGGCGCAGATACGACTTTCGCCTCTGGCGTATTGATTGCGCAGGAGGCCGACATGCACATCATCGTGGGTGACGACTGCATGTTCTCGAACGAGGTGGCGCTTCGTACATCCGATTCTCATGGCATACAGGAATTGGCTTCGGGACATCGTGTTAACCCGCCGGGGCCGATCGTGCTCGGCGAGCACGTCTGGGTGGGAAACAGTGCTCGGGTCGGCAAAGGGGTGACGGTCGGCTCGAATACGATTCTGGCTCAGCGGGCCCTGCTCGTCGCCGATGCCGAGCCGAACTCGATTTATGGCGGAGTTCCGGCGCGAAAGCTTCGTGACGGCATTACATGGTCTCGAGCATTATAATGGCATGCATCGAGGGAAGGGCTCAGGCCTGATCTTCGGCCCCCTTGGCCAGGACCCGTGATGGTTGTGGTCTTTTCCCTCTGCCGGTGGCCTCGGCAGCGCTTTTCACGCACGGCGCCGTGTCAGCTTCGCGGAAATCGGCCGCGAGACGGTCGCCGGGCCAAGTGCTAGCCTCGCCGTAGGGCTCGGCAAATGCCGGCCGTCAGGCGGGCATCGGCGCCGCAGCGGCGAGGGAGGGAAGAATGCGCACGGTCACTATCGGCGACGTCACCATCACGTCCATCGTCGAGCGCGCGGGGCCGTGGCGGCGCCCGGTCGACATGTTCCCGTCCTACGACCACGAGGTTGCCCGCGAGCACCTGCGCACCCTGGAGCCCGAGGTGTTCGACACGGCCTCGGGCATGATGTGCATCACCTACCAGACGTTCGTGGTGCGCACGCCGAAGCATCTCGTCCTGGTCGATACCTGCCTCGGCGAGGGCAAAGGCCATCCCGCGCCGATGGATTTCGACACGCAACCCTGGCTCGACAACTTCAAGAAGGCCGGCCTCTCCTTCGAGGACATCACGCACGTCTTCTGCACGCACCTCCATATCGACCATACCGGCTGGAACACCAGGCTGGTGAACGGCCGCTGGGTGCCGACCTTCCCCAATGCCAAGTACATCTTCCACAAGGACGAGTATGCCTACTGGGAGGCGGCGACCAAGGAGGGCCGCAACCCGCCTGGAAGCGTGTGGACCTACAACTGCCGCCCGATCGTGGAAGCCGGGCAGGCCTTGCTGGTGGACAACACCTACGAGCTCGACGACACCTTCTCGCTGACGCCGACGCCGGGGCATTCGCCGCGCCACGTCTGCGTGAACATCAAGTCGAAGGGGCAGCGCGCCGTCGTCACCGGCGACATGATGCACCACGCGCTCCAGTGCCGAGAGCCCGAGTGGTCGACCATTTTCGACGTCGACCGGGCGGAGGCGGCGCTGTCGCGGCGCCGTTTCCTCGATCGGGTCTGCGACACGCCGACGGTGATCCTGCCCATCCATTTTCCGGCGCCGACCGCAGGCCTGATCAAGCCGTGCGGGCATGGTTTCGATTACAAATTCGTGAGGTGAGGCCGCGACAGCGCCTGGCGGCCGGGGCCGCCTCGATTCGGCCGCAAGTCGCCCTTCACGCTCGTTCGGCCGGCTTGCCTCACGCGCCGAGCCGGTCTCGCCAGACGGCGCCTCCTGTGCGATAAGTTGTTGTGGGGGCACGCGATCCATGCACCTGGGGCAAACGCGAGGAACTGGATGTCGAGCGAAGTGACCCCGAGGTCTGCCCCCAATCCCGCTTTCGAGCGTAAAGTGAGGCTCGGCCGCGCGGCGCTGCTGCTCGAGCGGCTATGGCCGCGGCTGTGGATCGTCGGCGCCGTGCTGGCGCTGTTCGTCGCGCTGTCTCTGCTCGGGGTTTGGCAGTCCGTGCCGGAGATCGTGCACAAGCTCCTGCTCGCAGCGTTCGCGGCGTCGGCAGTGGGCGCGCTCTTCTGGCTGGCGCGGACTCCCTATCCTGACCGGGCGGAGGCGATCCGCCGGATCGAGCGGCGGTCTGGCGTGCCGCACCGGCCCGCCTCCACCTACGAGGATCACCTGACCGCGTCGGCCGGCGATCCGGCGACTCAGGCGCTCTGGGCCGAGCACAAGGCGCGCATCGCCCGGCAGCTCTCGCGGCTGCGCGTCGGCGCACCCGAGGCGCGCACCGACCGCTACGATCCATTCGCCGTGCGGGCGCTGCTGGTCATCGGCGTCGGGCTTCTGGTCTGGCTCGCCGGCGACAGCTCCGCCGATCGGCTGCGGGCCGCCATCCGTCTCGGCGGGCCGGAGCTCGCCCCGACCGCACGCCTGGACGCCTGGGTGACGCCGCCCGTCTATACCGGGGCGCCTCCCGTCATTCTCGCCGATGGTGCCCGTCCCGCGGGACAGCAGATCGCGGCTGCCGTGGACGAGAAGGGCGATATCGCCGTGCCGCAGGGCAGCCAGCTCGTGGTCAGGGCGAGCGGCACCGGCCAGCACGGTTTCACGCTCGAGGTGACGGAGGACGGCGCGACCGCCCGGCGTGTCGAGGTGAAGCCCGAGGACCCCGCCCAGCGAAAGGGGAGCGATCGCGATCCCAACGTCGTGCCCGTGGCCCAGCAGAGTGATGTGGCCGAGGCCAAGCTCGAGCTGAAGCGGTCGGCCAAGGTGCGCGTCGTCGGCCTGTCGACACCGCCCTGGTCGTTCCGCGTCATTCCCGACAAGCCTCCGACGATCGCGCTCACCAAGGAGCCGCAGCGGCTGCCGCGCGGCTCGTTGAAGCTCACCTACAAGGTGGAGGACGACTACGGCGTGGTGTCGGCGGAGGGGCGCATCACCCGGGCGCGGCCGCAACCCGGCGATCCGGCGACGACCTGGGCACGGCCCGAGGTCAACAAGGGTGCCCGTCCGCCACTGGAGCGCCCGCCGACCCTTTCCCTGCGTCTCCCCCGCGCCAATGCCCGTGACGGCGAGGCGTTCAGCTATCACGAGCTGACGGGCCATCCGTGGGCCGGCTCCCGCGTGAAGCTCGTCCTGTCGGCCCGCGACCATGCCGGCCAGACCGGCAAGAGCCAGCCGGTGGAGCTGATCCTGCCGCAGCGCCGCTTCCAGAACCCGATCGCGAAGGCGGTCGTCGAGCAGCGCCGCCTGCTGGTGGAGGACCCGCGCAACCGGGGGCGCGTCGCCGACGCGCTCGATGCCATCGCGCTCGAGCCCGAGGGCTTCATCAATGACCGGCGCGCCTATCTGGGGCTGAGGTCGGCATACTGGCGCCTGCAGCGCGACAAGTCTCGCGCCGGCACGCGCAGCATCGTCGAGCAGCTCTGGCACGTCGCGCTGCGGCTCGAGGACGGCGATCTCTCGGATGCGGAGCGGTCGCTGCGCGAGGCGCAGGAGCAACTTTCCAAGGCACTCCAGGACGGCGCCTCGGACGAGGAGATCAAGCGGCTGATGGATCAGCTGCGCGAGGCGCTCGCCAACTTCATGGAGCAGATGCAGCGGCAGGCCGAGAGCCAGCCGATGGAGTTCCCGAAGAACCTGTCGCCGGACAACGTCATCCGTCAGCAGGATCTCGATCGCATGATGCGCGACATCGAGAACATGGCCCGGCAAGGCTCGCGCGAATCGGCGCAGCAGCTGTTGAGCCAGCTGCGCGACATGCTCGAGCAGCTCCAGAACGGCCGCATGGCGCAAGGGCAGGGTCAGTCCCAGCAGAGCCAGCAGATGATGCAGATGATGGACCAGTTCGGGGACATCATCGGCAAGCAGCAGCAGCTGCTCGACGACACCTTCGGCGAGAGCCAGGGCCGGCAGCCGGGCGAGGGCCAGGAGCAGGGGCAACAGGGCCAGCAAGGGCAGCAAGGACAACAGGGTCGCCAGGGCCAGCAGGGGCAGGGACCGCGCGGGCAGCGCCAGGGGCGCAACGGCCAGCAGGGACGCCAGCCTGGCCAGGGGCAGGGCCAGGGTCAAGGCCCCGGCCAGGGGCAGGGCCTGGGCGACCGTCAGGGACAGCTTCGCGACCGCCTCGGTCAGCTGCAGGAGATGATGCGCCGCAACGGACTGCAGTCGCCGCAGCAGATGGAGGGCGCCGAGCGATCCATGCGGGAGGCAGAGCGTTCGCTGCGCAGCGGTGACCTGGACGGTGCCACGCGCGCCGAGCAGGAGGCGCTCGAGCAGCTCCGCCAGGGCGCGCAGCAGATGGCCGAGCAGATGATGCGGCAGATGCGGCAATTCGGTCAGGGGCCGGGCGGCGATGCGCCGCTCGATCCGCTCGGCCGCCCGCAGCGCAATCCTGGCCCTGACTACGGAACGTCGGTCAAGGTCCCCGACGAGATCGACATGCAGCGGGCGCGAGAGATCCTCGAGGAGCTGCGCCGCCGGCTCGGTGAGCCGACCCGTCCGCAGATCGAGCTGGATTATATCGACCGGCTGCTGAAGAGGTTCTGAGGACGCTGTTGCCGCGCCGCCAAGATCATCGCGGCGGCTGCGGGCGATGGCAGGCAGATTGCGCGCCCGCCCGGCTGCGGCAACCATTCCAGAGTGTGGTGCTGCCGGAATCAGGGGAGCCGTGCTAATTGCCACATCGTTCGGCGCGGGCTTTCGCCAGCGGCGTTTCAGGTCCGCGGCTTCGCCATTTTCCGTAGCGTCCGGTCGGGTGGAACGGTCGACAGACAACCAGGTCGCAGCCTCGACGGCTGCGGGCATCAGGAGTGTCCACCAGCGATGGATATTCAGGACCTGCGCATATTCGCCCGGGTGGCCCGCGTGCAGAACCTGTCGGCTGTCGGCGCGGAGTTCGATCTCAGCGCTGGAACAATATCCAAGCGGCTGCAGGGCCTCGAGGCCGAGCTGCAGGTCCGCCTGTTCGACCGTACGACGCGCTCGATCCATATGACCGAGGAGGGCCAGACCCTCCTCGCAGACATGGAGCGCATCCTGGGAGAGCTCGATCAGGCCCTCGATACGCTTTCGGCCAGCGTCGAAGGGCCGCGCGGGCGGCTGCGTGTATCGGCTCCGACAAGTCTCGGTCGCGGGATGATCGCGCCGGCGATCTGCGCCTTCATGAGCCATTTTCCCGAGATCGACATCCACCTCGACCTCACGGATCGCATCGTCACCTTCCCCGACAGCGGCTATGACGTAGCCATTCGAACCGGGCAGCTCGCCGATTCGAGCCTCATCGCCAAGCGCCTGGCGCCGGACCCGCAAGTGGTGGTGGCTTCACCCGAGTACATTGCGGCGAAGGGCGAGCCTGCCTCGCCGGAGGAGGTGGGCCGCCACGCGTGCCTGATGCTGGGCGACGAGCAGCAGTGGACGTTCCGGCAGGGCGAGAAGGTGTATGACGTGCGGGTCGCGGGCCGGCTGCGATCGGACAATGGCGAAGTGCTGCGGCACGCGGCCATCGAGGGGCTGGGACTTCTGAAGCTCGGCCACAACCGCGTCGCGGATGCCATCAGGGCAGGCTCGCTGCGCATCGTGCTGGACGGCTACGATGCGGGCAGCGACTCGGCGATCTGGGCGGTCTACCCGAGCAATCGCCACATTCTGCCGAAGCTGCGCGTGTTTCTCGAGTTTCTCTCGGACTGGTACAAGGATTGCCGCAAGAGCGGCACCGGTCTCGACGGGCAAGCCGTCGTATCGACCGGCGATCGCGCTGCCCTGCGCGCCTGAGCCTTGCCACAGCGGCTCATCGTGCCGCGGCGACCCCCTCGTGACGGTAGCCCAGTGCGACGATGCCGTGGTGCGTCGTGAGCGTCGTCGTGAGGATGCCGGATGCCGGGGGCTCACCCTTGAGCCAGCTGCCGATCTGGTTCCAGTAGTCGACGAAGGCATTGCCCTTC
>JBFWQN010000329.1:0-6222 GCA_050249405.1 Hyphomicrobiaceae bacterium
CAAAGCCCTGTCGACTGCGCGCTACTTGCGCGCCCGGTCCGGATAGCTCACGGCCATGCCGTCCCGGACGTCGTTCTGGATGCCGTACTGTGGGAAAGGATAGCGGAAGCCGTTCTTCGCGAGGCTTTCCATGCCCCGGATCGCCTTTTCGAGCTGGTCCGGCGGCATCGCCATAAGCATCTCGTCATCGAGGACGCCGCCGTAGCGCCGCTCGGCGAAGCAGGGGATCGATAGCGATGGCTCGCGTTTGGAGAGTGCCCGCCCCCAGCTGTCGGCGCACGCCGTCTCGCCGACGACGCCCCAGTCGAACTTCTTGTAGCCGACGTATTGCATGCCGTTGATGAAGTACATCATGGCACCCGGCGTGGCGTAGAAGAGCGCGATGTCGGGCGGGTTCAGGCGGCCGGCGGCCAGCGGCGAGACGACCAGCGCCTCGTATTGTCCGTCCACCACGCAGGTCAGCGCCGCCTGCCGCTTGGCTGCGTCCTCTTGCGTGCCGTGCCAGACGCCTGCCGTCGCTTTGCCCGACGCCCATTCGGCGGTCTTCGAGTTTCCAAGGCCGACGACGGCGCGGCATTGCGCGCCGACCAGGTTCTCGGCCGTCACGCCCACCGTCCAGCCGAGCCGCGCCGCCTGCGCCACCACCTGGTCGAGCGTGTGGACATGCTTCGGGCGGCGGAGCCGCGGGATGTCGTCGAGCGCCGCCGCGCTCTCGTAGAGCTTCATGCCGAACGGCGGATTGCGCAGCTTCAGCATCCGCTCGAGGTCGGCGGCTAGCTTGGGCAGGTCGATCGCAGACATGGACAGGCGCTCCTCGCGAGTTGATCCTCGATCACAGAAGCGTGCGGCGCAACGAGGAGCGCCGTCAATGACCAAGCGCATGGCCAAGCCAGGCGGCGTGCGCGCTCAGCGGACCTCGGCCTTCCTGTTGCCGGTCAGAAACGCGTGGCCTTCGCCGATCGCACGGCGGAAGCCGGCCATATCCTGGCTGCCGGTCTTGAAATCGGAGAGATCTTTGGTGTTCCGCGCGAAGACCCTTTGCGGCTGCGCCGGATCGAGCATGAAGATGAATGGGATCGCCTCGAGCTCGACACCGCCCGCGCGCGCCAGCAGCGCCTTCACCACGGCATCGCCGCTGTAGATGAGCGCGTTCTTGCCCTTGTGTGAGGTCGAGAGCCCGATCTCGATGTGCTTGAAAGCCCGTGCATAGTCGATCGCATCGCCTTTGCGGCCGAAGAAGTCCGGTCCCGGCATGGCCCGCTGGAGGGCCGCGCACCACGGACACCAGGTCGCGCCGACAGTGACGATCAACAGCTTGCCTTCGCGCCGCGCCTCCTCGATCGATTGCGTCAGGTACGTCATCTGATCGTCGCAGACGCGATAGACCGCTCCACCCGGCCTGAGCGGCTTCACCGCGCGCACCGGATCGTCCAGGCACGGCGTCGCCGGCTTGTAGACATAGCCTTGCGGCGGAAGTTGCCAGTCCTGGGCCGCGGCGGGCAGCGCATGCATGGCAAGCAGGATCGAAGCAATGGCGACGCGGAGCGCGGTCGGCACGAGGACCTCCGTCGAGTAATGGTGGCACCGAGAATGATCTTGGCGGAGGTCGGCGCAATCGGCCGTGACGGCAAGCGCGTCAGCCGCTCCGAGCCGATCACTTTCCCGCGTTCATTGGCAGCTGGTCGAGATCGACTGCACCGACGCGGTGACCCCGGACAGGGAGTAGACGTCCTTCACGGAGTTGCCGTCCGCCGTCGATGCGGTGACCGTCATCGTCTTGCCGCGGCGCATGGCCTCGAGCAGACGTGTCTCCTCGCCGGTGTCGCCCACGTAGGCCCGGTCGCCGTCGGCGAACAGGGTGAAACTGTTGTCGCCGATGCCGATCGTGATCTCTGCGCCTTTGCGCAGCGGCTGGCCGATGAGGACGCTCACCTCGCCCTTGATGCCGGCCTTCGGCCATGCCGTGACGTAGACGTGTGGCTTGCGGCTCTCGCGGTCGCCACCGGAGGCGTCGCTGGCCTTCGTGACCGCAAAGCACATGAGGTCGTCGCCGGCGCCGTGCCGGTAGGTCCGCCAGTCTCCATTGGACCCGGTCATCTCGGCAGCCACCAGCCGGCCGGGCAGTGCCGAGACTGCAACGAGCAGAAGTGCAGCGATCTTTATGGCAGCTCTCGGCATGCGTTGCGCAGGTTCGACCCGTTGCTGTTAACCATAGTCGCGGTCAGGGATATGCTCGCTCCGGACAATGCTGTCCAGGCACATTCGGCGCCCCGGCGTGTTTTTGCACGCGACCCGCAGCACGCCATACGGACCGCCGCCCAAGTTGAGGGCCGGCGTCCCTGGGTCGGCTTCGGGAGGCTTACGCCGGCAGTCGCGGCAGTGGCCGGCGCGAGATCATCCGGTCGTACATGACGATCGCTCCTGCCATTGCGACATTGACGCAGAAACGGGCCGGGATTTTGACCGTCAGGTCGCACCGCGCGAGCAGCTCCGGCGACAGCGAGCCCTTCTCGGGCCCGAGCACGTAGGCGGCCCGGGAGGGATGCTGGAGGCGTGGCAGCTCGATCGCCTCGTCGAGGAGCTCGACGCCGACCAGCCGGCACCCCCGCGGCAGCACCAGCTCGTCGAGACACCGCCAATCGTAGTGTGGGAGGTGCTGGCTCCCCCGCGAGGTGTCGGCGATCGCCTCCAGCGCGCTGTAGGAGGCACCGATCGTAAAAGTGAACGAGGCCCCGAACGCATGCGCCGAGCGCATCAGGTTGCCGAGGTTGAGGCTCTTCGACATGCGCTCGGCGCCGATCGCGAAGTAGCCGCGCGAGGTGTCGAGCATCGGCTGGGACATGGTCTCCTCGATCGTCGGGAAGGTGCGGCACGAGCCGGTGGCGGCGCGGCGCCCGTTCATAATGCTCTTCCCCGCCGCCGGCAAACTTCCGCCGGCCACACGCAAACCGGCCACCGTCCCGATCCGTGGCGCCGCTTAAAAGCTTTTTAAGCGTTCTGATGCAAGGTCGGGGCTGAAGGTACGAGGAAGACAGTCGTCGATCTCCTGGCAGTTGCGTCGGCGTTGGCGGGGACGGGTTCGGACCCCACCGGGAATAGTCGCGCGAACGCTTGCTCCTCGGCCGGTCCGTTTGGCCTTGCCGCCGGCGGATACACCGCTAGTGCATCGAGGGATCGACGAAAATGCGAGCGAAGACACTCTGCCTCTGCGCAGCCATTGCGCTGATGGGCACGGCCACCGCCGCCGAGGCCGGTGATCTGGGCGGCAGCATCAAGGACGGCGCAGGCATTGCCATTCCGGCGCCCATCCCCGTCGTCGAGACCTTCAAGTGGTACCTGCGCGCCGACCTCGGCGGCGGCCTGGTGAAGGCGACCGATCCCACCACCCAGGGCAACCTCTACGGCTTCGATCGCGACCCGCTCGACGGCCCGGCTTTCGGCATGCGGTCGTCCTGGTTCCAGAACGGCTTCGACACATTCACCGTCGGCGGCATCGGCGCCGGCCTCTACATCACGCCGCGCTTGCGCGCGGATGCCACCGTCGACACCCGCACGAAGAGCGACATCGAGGCCGAGGGCTCGTTCGCCTACAGGGGTGACCCGGCGATCTACGGCAACGTGCAGAACCGCAACCACGTCTTCAACACGACCGGCACGCCCTACGCGGCGCGGATCACCGGCCAGTCGAAAGAGGAGACCCAGGTTCGCGACACGGTCGCCTTGTTCAACGGCTACCTCGATCTCGCCGAGCGCGGCTCCAGGTTCGTGCCGTACATCGGCGCCGGCCTTGGTTTCGCCGTGCGAACGGTCGATCGCCGCCACACCACGACGCAGCAGGTCTGGGACACGAGCACGGACCCCACGGGCCCCATTCTGGTGACGACCAACGCGCTGGTCGGCAAGTCGAAGGCCCACGAGTTCGTGCCCGTAGCCTCGGCCACCGCTGGCGTCGGCTACACGCTGAGCAACGGCATGGTTCTCGATCTGAACTACCGCTACACCTACATCCCGGGCGTCGACAGCACGACGAATATGACTTTCGACTCGGCGATCAACGGCGTCTCGGCCGCGGCCAACCGCATCACCGTCGGCGACACCCACGAGCACGCGATTCGCGCCGGCCTGCGCTGGAACGTGTGGTAGGCTTCGCCACCGATCGAATACGGAAATGAAAAGGGGGCGGATCCTGCAGGATCCGCCCCCTTTCTTTTGTCGGGAGGTCGTGCCGCCCGGCGCCGGTGCTCAGTGCGCGAGCACGGCGAGCAGCAGCAGCGCCACGATGTTGGTGATCTTGATCATCGGGTTCACGGCCGGGCCGGCCGTGTCCTTGTAGGGGTCGCCGACCGTGTCACCCGTGACGGACGCCTTGTGGGCCTCGGTTCCCTTCAGATGCTTCACGCCGTCCTTGTCGACGAAGCCGTCCTCGAACGACTTCTTGGCGTTGTCCCAGGCGCCGCCGCCCGAGGTCATCGACACGGCGACGAAAAGGCCGTTGACGATCACGCCGAGCAGCATGGCACCGAGCGCGGCGAACGCCTGGCCGGGGCCTGCCACCCACTTGATGACGTAGAAGCACACGATCGGCGACAGCACCGGCAGCAGCGACGGGACGATCATCTCCCGGATCGCGGCCTTGGTCAGAATGTCGACGGCGCGGGCATAGTCGGGCTTCTCCGTGCCCTTCATGATGCCCGGCTTGGCCTTGAATTGGCGGCGCACCTCCTCGACGATGGCACCGGCCGCGCGGCCGACGGCCGTCATGGCGATGCCGCCGAACAGGTAGGGCAGCAAGCCGCCGAACAGCAGGCCGACCACGACGTACGGATTGGACAGCGAGAAGTCGATCACCAGCTTGTCGAACAAGCTGCCCGGCTTCGCATTGGCGATGAAGTACTTGAGGTCCTCGCTGTAGGCGGCGAACAGCACGAGCGCACCGAGGCCCGCCGAGCCGATGGCATAGCCCTTGGTGACAGCCTTGGTGGTGTTGCCGACCGCGTCGAGAGCGTCCGTCGTCTTGCGGATCTCCTTGGGCAGCCCCGCCATCTCGGCGATGCCACCGGCGTTGTCGGTGACCGGGCCGAAGGCGTCGAGAGCCACCACCATGCCGGCCAGCGCCAGCATGGTCGTCACCGCGATGGCGATGCCGAACAGGCCCGCCAGCTTGAAGGTGGCGATGATGCCGATGATGATGATCAGTGCTGGCAGCGCCGTCGACTCGAGACTGACCGCGAGGCCCTGGATCACGTTGGTGCCGTGGCCCGTCACCGACGCCTGGCTGATGGAGCGAACCGGCCGGTAGCCGATGCCCGTGTAGTACTCGGTCACGACGATGATGCCCGCCGTGATGGCGAGCCCCACGGCGCCGCACCAGAACAGATCCATGCCCGTGAACGAAACATCGCGGGCCGTGAACTTGGTGCTGAGGCCGAGCAGGCTGTCGGTGATCGGATAGAGCGCGATCAGCGACAGCACGCCAGTGGCGATGATGCCCTTGTAGAGCGCCCCCATGATCGAGTTGTTGGCGCCGAGGCGGACGAAGTAGGTGCCGATGATCGACGTCACCACGCACGCCGCGCAGATGGCGAGCGGGTAGATCATCAGGCTCGTCGCTACCGCCGGCTGTGCCGCGAAGTAGATGGCCGCGAGAACCATCGTCGCCACCACCGTGACGGCGTAGGTCTCGAACAGGTCGGCCGCCATGCCGGCGCAGTCGCCGACGTTGTCACCGACGTTGTCGGCGATGGTGGCCGGATTGCGCGGATCGTCCTCCGGGATGCCGGCTTCCACCTTGCCCACGAGATCGCCACCGACGTCGGCGCCCTTGGTGAAGATGCCGCCGCCGAGACGCGCGAAGATCGAGATCAGCGAGGCGCCGAACCCGAGAGCCACCAGGGAGTCGATCACGGTGCGGCTCGTGTTCACGTAGCCGAGCGGCCCGGTCAGGACCGCGAAGTAGACCGCGACGCCGAGGAGCGCCAGACCCGCGACCAGCAGGCCGGTGACTGCGCCGGCGCGAAAGGCCATCGACAGGCCTTCGCCGAGGGACTGGGTCGAGGCTTGCGCGGTGCGCACGTTGGCGCGGACCGACACGTGCATCCCGATGCATCCGGCTATGCCCGAGAGCACGGCACCGATCAGGAAGCCGATCGCCACCAGCCAGCCGAGAAGGTAGCCGACCAAAACGAAGATTGGCACGCCCGCCATGGCGATGGTGGTGTACTG
>JBFWQN010000330.1:0-6207 GCA_050249405.1 Hyphomicrobiaceae bacterium
GTCGCGCTGCCGACGCTGGTGGTCTGCGGCGAGCAGGACCGCTTCGCCGCGCCGGAATATGGCCGCAAGCTCGCCGAGCGGCTGCCCGATGCGCGCGTGACGATGATTGCGGGCGCTGGCCACTATCCACAGATCGAGCGGGCCGACGCAGTCGCCAAGGCAATCTCCGCATTCTGATCGCGCCGCGTTCCATCCGCGCTTTCCGCCCGCTTGCGGAAGCCGTCGTCTCGAGAGCGCAATCGGCCGATTGAAACTTCCAGAAGGACGAACGTGACATGCAGGTCTGGCATTTTTCCGAGATGGCCTACCACCCCGGCTGGGCCGAGCTCGGCTCGCAGCTGCGCAACGTCATACCGAGCCGCGTCTGCGACCCCAAGGTCGCCGCCGATCTCTACCACCGCTATCTCGACGAGTGGGCGCTCTGCGACGAGCTCGGCATCAACATCATGACCAACGAGCACCACACGACGGCGACGTGCATAGATTCGGTCGTGACCATTCCGATGGCCATTCTGGCGCGCGAGACGAAGAAGGTGCGCCTCCTGTGCCTCGGCATGCCGATCGGCAATCGCATGGACGCGGTGCGCGTCGCCGAGGAGTATTCGATGATCGACGTCATCTCGCGCGGACGCGTCGAGATGGGCTTCGTGAAGGGCGCCCCGTTCGAGGTGACGCCGGCGAACAGCAACCCGGCGACGCTGATGGAGCGCTTCTGGGAGGCCCACGACCTCATCCTCAAGGCGATGACCACGCACGACGGGCCGTTCAACTGGGAAGGAAAGCATTTCCAGTATCGGCAGGTGAATGTGTGGCCGCGCCCCTATCAGCAGCCCCATCCCCCGGTCTGGCTCACCGTCAACAGCCCCGAGTCTGCGTATGTCGGCGGCCAGAAGGGTTACGTCATCGGCGTGCTCAACAGCGGCTACAACAGGACTCCCGGCATTTTCGAGGCCTACAAGAAGGGCGCCGCCGACAAGGGGCGCAAGGCGACGGCCGATCGCTTCGCCTACATGGCGATGGTCGGGGTCGGGCGCACCCGGGAGGAAGGCTACAAGCGCGCCGACCATATCCTCGACTACAGCCGCACGTCACGAAAGGTCGGTTCCCAGTTCGCATTTCCGCCCGGCTATCAGTCTGTCTCCGCGGCGGCGCAGGCACTTCGCATGCCGGGCTACGGCACGGGTGTCGCGATGCGCAACATGACGCTGCGCAACGGCGCGCAGGCCGACGTGTTCACGGCATCCGTCGACGAGTTCATCGACGCCGGCATCTGCTTCGCCGGAACGCCCGACGACGTGTTCGATCAGATGAAGGCTTTCTACGATCACGTCGGCGGTTTCGGCCACCTGCTCATGATGGGTCAAGGCGGCCACATCACGCACGAGGACACGGTCGACAACCTGACGCTGTTCTCGAAAGAGGTGCTGCCGCGCCTGGCCGAGCTCGGCTGAGCGGCAGCCAGGTCGCCGGACTGAGCGGCTGGCAGGAGCAAGCCTGCCGCTGCCAAGACTATAAAAAAAATGCGGGAGTGAGACGCAGCGAAGGGAGAGAGCCGATGTCGTTTCGAGCCTTGACGATTTGCGCGCTTGCCGGGGCGGCGGCGCTGAGCGGGACACTACCCGCATCAGCCCAGAAAAAGGGCGGCATTCTCCAGGTCTATAGCATCGGCAATCCCCCTTCCGCGTCGCTCCACGAGGAAGGAACCATCACCGCCGTCGAGCCCTTCAGCGGTCTTTACAATAACCTCGTCATGTTCGACCCGGACTCCAAGCAGAACCGGCCCGACAGGATCGTGCCGGATCTGGCCACGGAATGGTCCTGGAGCAATGACCGCACAGCGCTCACGTTCAAGCTGCGCGACGGCGTGAAGTGGCACGACGGCAAGCCTTTCACGGCCGCCGACGTCAAGTGCACCTTCGAGGGCGTCGCGGGCCTGAAGGATATCGGCCTGAAAAAGAACCCTCGCAAAGGCTGGTATTTCAATCTCAAGGAGGTCACGACCAGCGGCGATCGCGAGGTGACCTTCCACCTCGCCCGTCCCCAGCCCTCGCTGATCATGATGCTCGCGAGCAACGTGTCGCCGGTCTATCCCTGCCACGTCGGTGGCGCCGCCATGCGCCAGAAGCCGGTTGGCACCGGGCCCTACCGCCTGGTGGAGTTCAAGCCGAACGACAAGGTCGTCGTGGCAAGGAACCCCGATTACTGGAAGCCCGGCCGGCCCTACCTCGACGGCATCGAGTGGAAGATCATCGCCAACCGCTCCACGCGTGTTCTCGCCTTCGTGGCCGGCAATTTCGACAAGACATTCTCCCAGGACATTACCATCGCCCTGGAGAAGGACATCAAGTTGCAGTCGCCGAAGGCTTATTGCGAGGCAAATCCGTTCAATATCCAGGGACAGCTTCTCATCAACCGCGAGGCGCCGCCTTTCGATAACGAGAAGATTCGCCGGGCGATGATGCTCACCATCGATCGCAAGGCGTTCATCGACATCTTGAGCGAAGGCAGGGATCTGGTCGGCGGCTTCATGCTGGCGCAACCCGAGGGCTTTTGGGGGCTCGATGCCGGCCGCCTGAAGGACGTGCCGGGCTTCGACCCCGACGTCGAGAGGAACCGGGCCGAGGCGCGAAAGATCATGACCGAGCTCGGCTACGGGCCGGATAAGCCTCTCGTCGTCAAGGTCGGAACACGCGACCTCGCCATCTATCGCGACCCGGCGGTCATTCTCATCGACCATCTGAAGCAAGTGTTCATCAAGGGCGAGCTCGACGTGATCGAGACCAGCCTCTGGTACACGCGCCTTGCTCAAAAGAATTTTCAAGTGGCGCTGAATGTCGGCGGCTCGGCGACGGATGATCCCGACATAACCTTCTACGAGCATTTTGCCTGTGGCTCGGAGCGCAATTATACGAACTACTGCAACAAGGCGATGCAGGCCCGCTTCGATCAGCAGTCCATCGAGCCGGATTTGGCCAAGCGCAAAGCGCTCGTGCAGGGGATCGACCTCGATCTGCAGAAGGAGGGCGCGCGCTCGACGATCTACCAGCTGCGCACGGCCACCTGCTGGCATCCGTACGTGAAGGGGATCACGCTGCAGCAGAACTCCCAATACAACCACTGGCGGCTCGAGAACGCCTGGCTCGACAAGTAGGCTGCGCTGAGCCGGCTGGCGGAGGCCGTATGGCAATGGCCGCGTTTCAATGCGCGGCCGACTGGAAAAAATCTTCGGGAGGGTATGCATGTCGATAGGAAGAGCGGTCTTGGCCGCGGTCGCGGCATTGAGCGGATTGCTGGGCGTGAGCGCGTCGGCATGCGCACAGAAAGCCGGCGGCACGCTGCGCGTCTATCATAGAGACCCGGCACCGGGCGCCTCGATCCACGAGGAGGCGACCATCTCGACGGTGGTGCCGTTCATGGCCGTCTATAACAACCTCGTCGTCTACAAGCAGGACGAGCCGAGAAACAGCCTCGAATCGATCGTGCCCGAGCTGGCCTCGTCCTGGAGCTGGAGCCCCGACGCGACCACCTTGACCTTCAAGCTGCGAGGCGGCGTCAAATGGCACGACGGCAAGCCTTTCACGGCGCGCGACGTCAAATGCACATGGGACCTGCTGACCGAGAAGTCGACGGACAAGTTCCGCAAGAACCCTCGCCGGCAATGGTATCATAATCTCAAAGATGTCGAGATCCGCGGCGATGACGAGGTGGTGTTCCAGCTCGCCCGGCCGCAGCCGTCGTTTCTCGCGCTCCTCGCGTCCGGCTTTACCCCGGTCTATCCGTGTCATGTGCCGGCGGCGACGATGCGCACCAAGCCGGTCGGGACGGGGCCATTCAAGGTCGTCGAGTTCAATCCCAATATCACCATCAAGCTGGCGCGTAATCCCGACTATTGGCGCAAGGAGCGACCGTATCTCGACGCGATCGAGTACAAGGTGATCACCAACCGCGCGACGGCGATGCTGGCCTTCGTCGCCGACGAGATCGACCTCACGTTTCCGGGAGAGGTCTCGATCCCGCTTTTGAAGGACCTCCAGAAACAGGTGCCGAAATCGGTCTGCCAGGTGCGGCCGACGAATGTGAGCACCAATCTCATCATCAATCGCAACGCGCCGCCGTTCGACAATCCCGAGCTGATCAAGGCCATCCAGCTCGCCATCGACCGCAAAGGCTTCAACGATATTCTCTACCAGGGCGAGGCGGCGGTCGGCGGAGCCATGCTGCCTGCACCCGAGGGCGTGTGGGGCATGACCGCCGAGCAGTTGAAGGATGTGCCGGGCTACTCGGGCGATCCGGCGGCGAACAAGGAGGCGGCGCGCGCCATCATGCGCAAGCTCGGCTACGGGCCGGACAAGCCGCTGAAGGTGAAGGTGACGGTGCGCAATGCCACGCTGTTCCGCGATCCTGCAGTCGTCATGATCAGCCAGCTCCGCGAGATCCACATGGACGCCGAGATGGAGCTCGTGGAAACGCCCGCCTACGCGCCGAAGATGACACGCAAGGACTTCACGTTGAGTGCCGGCATGGTCGGAAGCGGCCTCGACGATCCCGACCAGCAGTTCTACGAGAACTACGTGTGCAACTCGGAGCGCAATCTCAGTGGCTATTGCGATCCGGAGCTCGACAAGCTCGTCGACCGGCAGTCGCGCGAGATCGATCCCGCCAAGCGGCGCGAGCTCGTCTGGCAGATCGACCGCAAGCTGCAGGTCGCAGGCGTGCGGCCCATCTTCTCGCACTATCGCGCCGCCACCTGCTGGCACCCGCGCGTGAAGGGCCTCACCGTCATGCAGAACAGCCTCTACAATGGCTGGCGCTTCGACGACCTGTGGATCGAGCGGTGAGCGGCGAGGGCCACGCCGCCGGAGCGGCCCTCGTTCTCTGATCTGCCATCGCGGGGCTCGGGCCCGCGATGGCAACTCTTGCTGCTCTTGGCGTTACGTCGGATCCCAGGAGAACACCTCGCCCGACCGCTCGTTGGGCGTGAGATGGGACCGCATGGCTGGCAGCGCGATATCGGCGATCTTCTGCGGCGTCCAGCCCTCGGAGTTGTGCACCGATCGAACAGGGCGATGCTGATTGAAGAGATACAGCTCGTGCATGCGCGCCGCCATGATCTGCCCCGTCACGCCCTTGGCGAGATCGGAGACGAGGAAAATGGCGAGCGGAGCGATCTTGTCCGGCGTCATCTTCTTGATTTTCTCGACGCGCGCCTGCTGCTCGGGGGTTTCGGTCGGAATGGTGCCGATCATGCGGCTCCAGGCGAACGGCGAGACGCAATTCGAGCGCACATTGAAGCGCGCCATGTCGAGTGCGATGCCTTTCGACAAGCCGACGATGCCGAGCTTTGCGGCGGCATAGTTCGCCTGGCCGAAATTGCCGATCAGGCCCGACGTCGACGTGAAATGCACGAAGGCGCCGGATTCCTGGTCCTTGAAGTAGTTGGCGGCAGCGCGCGAGACGTAGAATGCGCCGTTGAGGTGGACGTCGATCACCTGCTTCCAGTCCTCGATCGACATCCGATGAAAGATGCGGTCGCGCAGAATGCCGGCGTTGTTGATCACGGCGTCGATGCGGCCGAAATTGTCGATGGCCGACTTGACGATAGCCTGCGCGGCGGCCGGGTCGGCCACAGAGTTGAAATTGGCGATGGCCTGTCCGCCCATCTTGCGGATCGTCTCGACCACCTCCTCGGCGGGCTGCTGGCTGGCACCGCCCTCGCCGTCGACCGAGCCGCCGAGATCGTTGACGACGACCTTCGCGCCTTCCTTTGCCCCGAGGATCGCCATCTCGCGGCCGATGCCGCGACCGGCTCCCGTCACCAGCAGCACTTTCCCGTCCATGCAGCCCATTTGCATCTCCTCCGTCTCGTTCGCGATTGGAGGGGCAAGCTGGCATGCGACCTGCGGAGCGTCAAACAAGCAGCATTCGGCAAGGCGGGGCTTGCGCGCCGCCAATGCAACAATTCGCCCCGCGAACCATTGCGGTCGCGGGGCGAGCTCTCAACATATGGGTTTCCAACCGGCTACCGGCCGTGCCCGTCGGTCCGGCGCGACTCGGGACCGACGGCCCTGTCCGTCTCGCCGAAGGCCTTCATGACGTCGGCCATGTCCACATAGTCTGCATCCGAAATGCTTTCGATCACTTCGAGCACATCGCCGTCGGCGCCGTTTTCGCGAGCCTGATTCATCAGGTCACGCTTGGAGGCTGGAA
>JBFWQN010000331.1:0-6205 GCA_050249405.1 Hyphomicrobiaceae bacterium
AGGCGCAGAAGGAGACGAGGCGATGAGCCGGCCGAAGCTCAAGGTCTACACCGACTACAAGAGCCCCTACGCCTACCTCGCCAAGGATCTCGTCTACGAGCTCGAGCGCGAGACGGGGGCAGAGATCGACTGGTTGCCCTACACGCTCGACATCCCGGCCTATCTCGGCAGCGCGCGCCTCGACGAGACGGGCAAGGTTATCGAGGAAAGCCGTAACGCGCACCAGTGGCGGCGCGTCAAATACAGCTACATGGACTGCCGGCGCGAGGCGACGCGGCGCGGCCTCGTCATCCTCGGCACGCAGAAGATCTGGGATTCCTCGCTCGCCAGCATCGGCCTTCTCTATGCCAAGCGTCACGGCAAGGCCGTGCTGCGCTCCTATCACGACCGCGTCTTCGAGCGCTTCTGGCGCCGCGATCTCGACATCGAGAGCGTCGCCGTGCTGTCGGCGCTCATCGACGAGTGTGGCGGGGATGGCAGTCGTTTCGCCGCTTACGTCGAGGGCGACGGCCGGCGCGAGCACGCGGCCGTGCAGCTCGAGGCCGAGGCTGCGGGCGTCTTCGGCGTGCCGAGCTTCCTGCTCGAGAACGGCGATCTCTACTGGGGACGCGAGCACCTGCCCCGCATCCGCGAGGTGCTGGGCGGTGACATCGTGGGCAACGGCTGAAAATAGAGGCTACGGAGGAAACTCAGATCATGCGCACGATTGCTCCCTTGCACCCGGATGCGAAGCGCATCCTCGAAATCATCGCCGAGCTCGACAAGGATGTCGTGCCGCCCGTGCCGGTCCCGCAGATGCGCGCCTACGCCAAGCGGCGAAACCAGCGGCTCGCGGCCGAGCCGCCGCCGGTGGGTCGTGTCGAGGCACGCGAGATCGCCGGCGTGCCTGTGCGCATGTATTGGCCCGATGCGCGCGACGGAAAACGCCGGCCGGCCTACATCCATGCGCATGGTGGTGGCTTCGTCGTCGGTGACCTCGACATGGCCGATACCGTCTGCCGCACCATCTGCCGCGATGCCGATGTGGTCGTCGTCTCGGTCGACTATCGGCTTGCGCCCGAGCACAAGTTCCCGGCTGGGCTCGACGACACCATCGCCGTCATGCGGTGGGCCGCGCGCGCCGAGCCCGACACCGGCATCGACAGCAAGCGCCTCGCGATCGGTGGCGACAGCGCGGGCGGCAATCTCGCCGCTGCAACGGCACAGGCCCTCGCGGCCGAGCTCGGCGCACAACTTCGCTTCCAGGTGCTCGTCTATCCGGTGACCGACCTCACCTGCGCTCAAGCTTCCTACAAGGACCTCGGCAACGGCTATCCGCTGACCGAGGCGCGCATGAAGGCCTACATCGGCATGTACCTGTCCGATCCGGCGCAGGCGACGGACCCGCGCGCCTCGCCGCTCCTCGCCAAGTCGCTCGCCGGGCAGCCACCCGCGCTCGTTGTGCTGGCCGGCCTCGATCCGCTCGTCGACGAGGGCCGCGCCTACGCCGACAAGCTGCGTGCGGCCGGCATCGCCGCCGAGGTGGCGGACGTGCCCGACCATCCGCACGGCTTCCTCGGCTGGACGCGCGAGGCGGCCGCATCCCGTGACATGCTGGCGCTCATCGCCAAGCGGCTGCGGGACCACCTGAATTGAGCACGTCCGTCGGTGGCGGCATGCATGGGGGCGCGGGCCTGCGCTTCGGCAAGCCCCCTCACCCCGGCCCTCTCCCCGAGGGGAGCGGGAGAAGTGGCGAGCAGCGCCGCTCCTCGTCCCCTCTCCCCTTGGGGAGAGGGTTAGGGTGAGGGGGAGCCAAGGACGCCCGTCCGCCCCGAATCAGGTTTCGAATTTCGCACTTTGTGTCCCATTCAAAGCCAACAACGAAAGGCCCGAACAATGGCAGTCGTCGAGACCGAGCGGCACGGACAGGTGCTGATCGTGCGCATGAACAGGCCGGACAGCCTGAACGCGCTCAATACCGAGATGCGCCAGATGCTGGCGGAGACCTGGACCGAGTTCCGGCACTCCAAGGAGCTCGAGGTTGCGATCTTCACCGGCACGGGGCGCGGCTTCTGCGCCGGCGAGGACATGAAGGAATCGCTTGCCGCGAAGAAGCCCGGCGGCACGCGGCCTTCGATCCCCGATCCGTTCATGGACGGCACGCTCGAGAAGCCGGTGATCGCGGCCGTCAACGGCTTTGCCATGGGCGGCGGCTTCATGCTGGTCGAGCGCACGGACCTGCGCGTCGCCGTGCCGGAGGCCGTGTTCGAGGTCAGCGAGGCCAAGCGCTGGCTGCTCGGCGGCTACAATCACGGCCACCTCGCCAACGTGCCCTATCCGATCGCGATGGAGATGGCGCTCGGCTTCCGCTTCACCGCCGAGCGGTTCCATCAGGTGGGCTTCATCAACCGCATCGCGCCGCAGGCCGAGCTGATCCCGACCGCCATGAAGATGGCCGAGCACCTGCTGTCGCTGCCGCCGGCCTCGCGCGTCAACACCGTGCACATGATGCGCCTGATGCGGCCGGAGCCCTCGGACGCGCACCATGAGCTCGCAAAGAAGCTGCACGAGCACGGTGACAAGTCGGACCTGATCGAGAGCCGCGCCGCGTTCTCCGAGAAGCGCAAGCCTAACTGGAAAGGCTGGCACGACCCCGCCGACCGCCACCGGCTGCCCGGGTTGGCGAAGAAGTAGGCGAGCCTCATTGAAGCAATCAAATCATGAACAGCAGGCTCCGCCTCGTGATCGATATCGCTGGATCACGAGGCGGACCTGAACTGGAAAGCAGATTGGAACAAGCCCCATAGGGCGCCCCATGCCCGGACACGAGCCGTTGCCCGCACCCCCTCCTCACGCGGCGAGGCCGCGCTTCCTCAGCATGGCGGCGCTGGACGGCAGGCGGCCGCGGAAGGCGGTGTAGGCCTCGCGGGGATCGCGGCGGTTGCCGGCGGAGTAGACGAACTCCTTGAGGCGTCGCGCCGTCTCGGGATCGAACACGTTGCCGGCCTCGACGAAGGCATCGAACGCGTCGGCATCGAGCACCTCGGACCACATGTAGCTGTAGTAGGCCGACGCGTAGCCGCCGCCCGAGAAAACATGCGCGAAGTGCGGCAAGCGGTGGCGCATGACAATGCCCTTCGGCATGCCGCGCCGGGCGAGCAGGTCCGCCTCGAAGCGGCCGACGTCGAGCCCCGACGGATCGGGCATCGAGTGCAGCTCGAGATCGGCCAGCGCCGAGGCCACGTACTCGCAGGTTGCGTGGCCCTGGTTGAAGGTCTGCGCCGCCTTGATACGCTGAACGAGGTCGTCCGGCATGGCTGCGCCGGACTTGTAGTGGCGGGCATAGCGGCCGAGCACCTCGGGCGTCGTGAGCCAGTGCTCGTAGAGCTGCGACGGCAGCTCGACGAAATCGGTCGAGACAGCGGTGCCCGCGAGCGACGGATAGGTGACGTTCGAGAGCAGGCCGTGCAGCGCGTGGCCGAACTCGTGGAACAGCGTCCGCGCGTCGTCGAACGAGAGCAGCGTCGGCTCCCCTTCCGCGCCTCTGTTGAGATTGAGCACATTGACTATGACCGGCCGCTCGGCGCCGCCGAGGCGTCGCTGGCCGCGGAACGCGCTCATCCAGGCGCCCGAGCGCTTCGACGGCCGCGCGAAGTAGTCGCCGAGGAAGACGCCGACGTGGACGCCGCTCGTGTCGGTCACCTCGAAGGTGCGCACGTCGGGATGATAGCGAGGCAGGTCGTGGCGCTCGGCGAAGCGCAGGCCGAATAGCCGGCCGGCCGTGTCGAAGGCCGCCTCGATCATCCGGTCGAGTTGCAGGTAGGGCTTGATCTCGGCCTCGTCGAGATCGTGCTCGGCCTTGCGCACCTTCTCGGCATAGTAGCGCCAGTCCCAGGGCTCGATGTCGATGTTCTGGCCCTCGCGGCGGGCCAGGGCTGCCAGCCTCTCGCGCTCGGTATCCGCCTGCCTGGTCGCGGCGGCCCACACCTCGTCGAGCAGCGTGCGCACAGCCCCTGGCGTCTTCGCCATGGCGTCGTCGAGGCGGAACGCGGCGAACGTGTCGAAGCCCAGGATGCGGGCTCGCTCGGCGCGCAGTTGCACGGTCTCGGCGGCGATTGCGCGGTTATCGTGGTCGTTGCCGTTCTCGCCCCGCTTCATCCAGGCCTTGAACGCCTGCTCGCGGAGGTCGCGGCGCGCCGAGAACTGCAGGAACGGCTCGATGGACGATCGCGACAGCGTAATGACGTGCTTGCCGGCGAGCCCGAGGTCGCTCGCCGCACGGGCTGCCGCCTGGCGCACGAAATCTGGAAGGCCCTCGAGCTCGGCCTCGCTCTCGAGCACGAGGCGGAACGCCTGCTCCTCGGCGAGCACGTTCTGCGCGAATCTGGTGCCGAGCGTGGCGAGGCGCTCGTTGATGGCCGCGATGCGGGCCTTCTTGTCGGGCGGCAGGCTGGCGCCGGAGCGCACGAAGCTCGTGTGCGTCCGCTCGAGGAGGCGCCTCTGCTCGTCGTCGAGAGCGAGCGCATCCCGCTTCTGCCACAGCGCGTCGACGCGCCGGAACAGGTGCTCGTTGAGCGCGATGGCGGTCGAATGCTTGGCCATGCGCGGTGCCATCTCGCGCTCGATGGCCTGCAGTGCGGGGCTCGTGTTGCTGCCGGTCAGGTTGTAGAACACACGCGCGACGCGCGTGAGCGGCCGGCCGGCGAGCTCCAGTGCCTCGACGACGTTGGCGAAGGTTGGCGGCTCAGTGCTGCCGGCGATGGCGTCGATCTCGCGCTCGTGCGCGGCGATGGTCTCGGTGAAGGCTGGCTCGAAGTGCCCGGGCTCGATCCGCTCGAACGGCGGCAGCCCGAACGGCGTATTCCAGGCGGCGAGCAGCGGATTGCTTGCGGCGTCGGCGATCGCGGGCTCGGCTGCGGACATGGGATCGGCTCCATTGAGCGGATAGCGGGAACGACCCCGCCGCTCGGTAGCGGCAGGGCCACGTCCTCGGTATCAGGGCAACCCGGCGAAGGCTAGGCGGCCGCACGCGCCTCGGCGTCGATGTGGGAGGCCAACGCCTCGTCGATGCCGAGCCCCTGTGCAAGGCTCGTCAGGAACTCGTGCTCCTCGGCCGTGTCGAGATCGATGGCAATGCGCGCCGCCGTGTAGAGCTGCACGGCCTCGGCCTCGGAGCCGACGGAGCGCACGAGGTCATCCGCAGACGCCGGATTGTTCAGCTCGTTTGCCAGGAACTCCTCGGCCGACGCGTCGAGGCCCGCCTGCTTCAGGCCCCCCAGAATCTTTCTCTGCTCGGCATCGTCTATGCGCCCATCGGCAGCGGCAGCGGCGATCATGCCGCGAATGTAGAGCTGCGCCGAATCGTGCGTCACCGCGCTCGCCTCGAAGCCCGAACCGCGCGGCGCCTCGGTCAAGCCCCCCGCGGTGGCAGGCGTATCCCGGCCGGCGATCAGCGGCCTGCCCTGCTGGTAGTTCTGCAATGCTTTGTAGGCGAGCCCGCCGATCAGGGCGAGGGCGCCGACCTTGAGCGCACTGCCGGCGAGCGAGCGGCCGGCGCGTGTCCCGAGAATGACCGCACCCAGTCCGCCGGCAGCGGCTCCGGCGCCGAGCTGGTTGTTGCGGATGAGGTCCTGAAGCTGCGCCAGCACCTCGTCCGGCGACTTGCCTGTCGCCTTGCCGAGCGCATCGCGAAGATGGCCCGACGCGCCCGTCGCCTCGTCCACCCGGCCCGCGCCTTCGCGCACGCCTTGTGTCGCCTGGCCGAGCACCTGGCCTAGAATGTCGAACAGGCCGCCCCCGCCCGAGCTGCCACCACCCTGCCCGCCTTGCCCGCCCTGCCGGCCAAGCTGCTCCTGGATCTTGCCGAGAATGTCGCCGAGCCCGCCGCCCTGGCCACTCTGCTGGTCCGCCCCGCCCGAGCCCGCTTGCGACTGCGGGCGCTCCGCCGCGCCCGGCATCATGTTCTTCAGGATGTCCTCGAGGCCGCCGAGGCCGCCGGCCGGCGCGCCGCCCTGTCCGGCTCCACCCGGACGCCCCTGCTGGCCCATTGCCTGGCCGAGCTGGCCCAGGATGTCGCCGATGCCGCCGAAACCTCCAGCCTGCTGGGGCGCCGCCTGCTGCTGGCCGCCTCCGCGGACGAGCTGATCGAGAAGGCTGCGTGCATCGAACATGGAAGTCTCCTGACGAAGGCTGCTATTCCCGTCCGCCCCCGCGGCCAAGGTAGTGC
>JBFWQN010000332.1:0-6199 GCA_050249405.1 Hyphomicrobiaceae bacterium
CGAAGAGCGCTGCGACCTCCGCCTGCTGGGCGAGGACGGCACGGCGGATATCGGCGCTCGATGCAGGCACGTTCGGGGCTCCTCGGCGGATTGATCGGCGGGTCTTGGAATGGGCTACCATTCCTCTCGCACAATCGCCTCGGGAGCAATCGTATGCAATCGGACCTCCACGGACGCCGCGCCCTCGTCACCGGTGGCCAGCAGGGAATCGGCAAGGCGACCGCGCTGGCGCTCGCCCGGGCCGGTGCCGACGTCGCCGTCAACTGGCTCGATGACAAGGCACAGGCCGACACGCTCGCCGCCGAGATCACAGGGCTCGGTCGCAAGGCCGCGCTCGTGCAGGGCAGCGTCGGCTCGGCCGGCGAGGTGCAGCGGATCGTGGCCGAGGCCGAGGCCACGCTCGGCGGGCTCGACATCCTCGTCAACAACGCCGGCATCTTCCCGCGCTCGCCGTTTCTCGAGCTCGACGAGGCGGAATGGGACGCCGTGCACACGGTGAACCTCAAGGGCAGCTTTCTGGCCGCGCAGGCGGTGGCACGCCGCATGGTTGCGGCAGGGCGGAAGGGCGCGATCGTCAACCTCTCCTCGTCGTCGGTCAGGGGACACGTGCTCGGCGTCCACTATTCCGCGAGCAAGGCCGGCATCATCGGGCTCACCCGCTCCATGGCGCTGGCGCTCGCCCCGCACGGCATCCGCGTCAATGCGATCGCGCCTGGCCTCACGGATACGGCACAGCCTCGCTACCAGTTCAGCGAGACCGAGATGGCCGAGCAGTCGCGGCTCGTCCCGCTCGGCGCCATGGCGCAGCCCGCCGACATCGCCGAGATCGCCGTTTTCCTCGCCTCCGACCGGTCGCGCTTCATCACCGGCGAGGTGGTGCACGCCAACGGCGGGCTCTACATGGCGTGAGCGCGAGGCTTGCGCAGGGCGGCACGCGGTGGGCAATCTCGTGCCATCCGCCCGCCCAACAGGGACCGCCCTCATGCCGCTCGACGTCGTCGGCGCCGGCTTCGGCCGCACCGGAACCAACTCGCTGAAGCTCGCACTCGAGATGCTGGGCTTCGGCCCGTGCCACCACATGTTCGAGGTGCGCGACCGGCCGGAGCAGGTCCGCTTCTGGGCCGAGGCCGCGCGTGGCGAGCGCAGCGACTGGGACACGGTCTTTCAGGGTTTCCGTGCGAGCGTCGACTGGCCGTCCGCCCATTTCTGGCGGCCCATCGCGGCTCACTATGCGAAGGCGCCCGTCATCCTGAGCGTCAGGCCCGAGCAGGACTGGATCAAGTCGATCCATGCCACCATCTACCGCAGCCTCCAGAGCCGGGCCTCACGCCCCGATGCGCTGGGGCGCGAGCAAGGCGAGATGGTCTACGACATCATCGAGCGCCGCACCTTCGGCGAGCGGTTGGGCGACGCCGAGCACGCTCTCTCGGTCTACCGCGCGCACATAGCCGAGGTGAAGGCCACGATCGAGCCGTCGCGGCTTCTCGTCTACGACGTGGCCGAAGGCTGGGAGCCACTCTGCCGCCATCTCGGCGTCGCCGTTCCGTCCGTGCCGTTTCCCCGCACCAACTCCACCGAGGAGTTCCAGGCGCGTGCCGCAGCGCGGCTGAAGCGCACCTGATCGCTGTCAGGCGCCTTCCTTGCCGCAATCCCGGATCGCATTCACGTCCTGACTCCGGTCGAACATGATCGCGACTTGTCGCCGCGCGACGTTTGCTGCCACCATGTCCCTCGTCCGATCTTTGGGAGGGACGTCCATATGAAAAAACGCAATGCTCTGCTTGCCGGCCTGTGCGCCGGCATCGCCGCACTCGCCACGGCTGGTCCGGCACCAGCCCAGACGCCGAAACGGGGCGGCATTCTCAACTTCGCCGTCGTCGCCAATCCACCAGGATACGATTGCCACGCCGAGATCACCTTCAGCGTGGTGCACACCGTGATGCCCCACTACTCGTACCTGCTGAAGATCGACGCCGCGAATTTCCCGAAAGTGACCGGAGATCTCGCCGAGAGCTGGACCGCAGCTCCTGACGGCACGAGCTATACGTTCAAGCTGCACAAGGGTGTGAAATTCCACGACGGCTCACCGCTGACGTCGGCCGACGTGAAGGCCAGCTACGAGCGCATCATCCGGCCGCAGGCCGGGGTGGTGTCGGCGCGCAAGTCCTACTACTCCGACTTCGGCGACATCGAGACGCCCGACGACCACACGATCGTGTTCAAGATGAAGACGCCGGTCGCAGGCGTGCTCGAGCTGCTCGCCTCACCCTTCAACTGCATCTTCAGCAAGGCGAGGCTCGAGAAGGGCGGCAACTATCCGGCCAAGGAGATCATGGGCTCCGGCGCCTTCGAGCTCGTCGAGCACGTGCAGGGCTCGCATTGGACCGCCAAGCGCTTCGACGGCTACTTCAAGCCCGGCCGGCCCTATCTCGACGGCTTCAAGGCGTACTTCGTGAAGTCGCCGGCCGTCGTGCCTGGGCTGCTCGGCGGCCAGTTCGACGCCGAGTTCCGCTTCATCAATCCGCCCGAGCGCGACAACCTCGTGGCCAAGATGGGCGACAAGGTCGTCGTCCATTTCCAGCCGCTGCTCGCCGGCAACATCTTCATCTTCAACACCAAGAAGAAGCCGTTCGACGACATCCGCGTGCGCCAGGCTCTGTCGCACGCCATCGACCGGTGGACCGGCGGCGAGAACATCGGCAAGATCTCGGGCTTGCGCTACGTCGGCGGCGTCAACCGGCCGGGCTCGGCGATGGCACTGCCCGAGGACGAGCTCGCGAGAATTCCGGGCTTCTGGAAGGACGCAGAGAAGGCCCGCGCCGAGGCCAAGCGGCTCCTGAAGGAGGCCGGCCAGGAGAACCTCGAGTTCAAGTTCCTCAACCGGGCCGGCATCGAGGGCTATACGACGGGCGGCATCTACGCCATCGACCAGTGGCGGCGCATCGGCCTCAAGGCGACGCACGACCAGCTCGAGACCAAGCTCTATTTCGACAATCTCGCCAAGGGCAACTTCGACGTGGCGATGGAGTTCATCTCCGACTACCTCGACGACCCCACGCAGAACTTCGTCAAGTTCCTGTCGAAGAAGCTCACGCCGCTCGGCTACTCGGGCCACGAGGACACCAAGATCGACGAGCTCTACGAGCGCCAGCGCCGGGCCCTCGACATTGCCGAGCGGACCCGCATCGCGCGTGAGCTCGACACCTACGTGCTCACCAGCGCCTACTCGACGACATACCTATGGACCCAGCGCATCGTGGTGATGCCGAAGGTCGTGAAGGGCTGGAGCTTCACGCCGACCCACTACCTGTCGCAAGACCTCGTCGACGTGTGGCTGGACCGTTGACGGCCCCCGGGCGGAGCGCCGTGCGCTCCGTCTCCCTCAATTCGCGAACCGGAAGTGCATGACGTCGCCGTCGGCGACCAAGTACTCCTTGCCCTCGAGGCGCATCCGGCCGGCCTTGGCCGCGCCCGCCTCGCCGCCGTGGCGCACGAAATCGTCGTAGGCGATGGTCTCGGCGCGGATGAAGCCCTTCTCGAAATCGGTGTGGATGACGCCAGCCGCCTGCGGCGCCTTCGTGCCCTTGGTGATGGTCCAGGCGCGCGCCTCCTTCGGCCCTACGGTGAAGTAGGTGACAAGGCCGAGCAGACGATAGCCTTCGCGGATCAGGCGGTTGAGGCCGGGCTCATCGAGACCCAGGTCGGCGAGGAAGGCAGCGCGCTCGTCCTCGGGGAGGCTCGCCAGCTCCGATTCGATCTTGGCCGAGATGACGACCGCACCGGCCCCCTCGGCTTTCGCCCGCTCGAACACCTTGGCGGAGAGCGCGTTCCCGTTCGCGGTCGACGCCTCGTCCACGTTGCAGACGTAGAGCACGGGCTTGGCGGTCAGGAGTTGCAGCGACCGGAAGGCCGCCTCCTCGTCCGCGGCGACCTCGGTGAACCGGGCAGGCTTTCCTTCGCGAAGGAGCGCGAGTGCCTTGTCCATCAGCGCGACCTGGGCTTTTGCGTCCTTGTCGCCCGACTTGGCCTTCTTCTCGATCGCGGAGCGGCGCTTCTCGAGGCTCTCGAGATCGGCCAGCATCAATTCCGTCTCGACGGTCTCGGCATCGGCCACCGGGTCGATCCGGTTCTCGACATGGGTGATGTCCGGGTCCTCGAAGCAGCGCAGCACATAGGCCACCGCATCGACCTCGCGGATGTGGCCAAGGAACTGGTTGCCGAGACCCTCGCCCTTCGAGGCCCCGCGAACGAGGCCGGCGATGTCGACGAAGGTGAGCCGGGTCGGCAGGATGGTTGCCGATTTGCCGATCTCCGCGAGCTTCGTGAGGCGCTCGTCGGGGACGCCGACCTCGCCGACGTTGGGCTCGATGGTGCAGAAGGGATAGTTGGCTGCCTCCGCCGCCGCCGTCTGCGTCAGCGCGTTGAAGAGGGTCGACTTGCCGACGTTGGGCAAGCCGACGATGCCGCATTTGAAGCCCATGATGGTCTTGCCTAGTCCTCGTTGCCTGTGCGTCCCGCTCGCCTCGACGGCGGCGAGGCGAGCGACGCGACGATCTCGCGTGCCGCCCGCTTCAGCTCGTCCTTGCGCCCCTGCTCCAGGTCCCGCCAGTCCAGGCGGCGGACCGCACACTCCAGGGCGTACATGAAATTGAGCGTGACCTTTCCACCGAACCGGAAACGCAGGCGCCTGTAGGCATCGACCGGACCGAGCCGCTGCAAGGCTCGCACATCTTGCACGCCGGCCTCGATCAGCATCCGCGCCGACGCCGGACCGAGACCCGGCAAGGCCGCGAGCTCACACTCCTCGATAGACGGCGCCCCCGACATCACGATCGTCCATTGTCAGTCTTCGGGCTTGGTCCGCGCTCCCATCCATTTGCGCAGATTCTCCGCGAGTGCCGACTGCCGCTTCGATGTCCGCTCGCCGGCCGGATGACCCGCCCCACGCTTGACGGCGGGAGAAGCCTCCTCGGCCGGCTTCTCGCGCCGGATCTTGTCGGGCTTGGCCTCGCCCTTCGGCTCGTCGGTGCCGAGCGCCAGGGCCACGTCCGTCAGAAATCTCTCGTTCGAGCCCGTGACGAGGCGCCCCGCCGCCTCCGCGATGGCCTCGAGCATCGGCTCGAGCCAGATCATGTCCGCCTTGGCGAAATCGGAAAGCACGTAGTTGGCGACCTGATCCTTGTGCCCCGGATGACCGACCCCGATGCGCACGCGCACATAATCGTTGTCGAGATGCGCCGAGATCGACCGAAGCCCATTGTGCCCGGCGTTGCCGCCGCCGACCTTCACCTTCAACTTGCCGGGTGTCAGGTCGATCTCATCGTAGAGCACGACGACGTCGCCGATCGGCACTTTGAGGAACCGCGCCGCCTCGCCGACGGAGCGGCCGCTCTCGTTCATGAAGGTCTCGGGCTTCAGCAGCAGCACGCGCTCGCCCGCGATGGTCGCGTCGGCAACCTGCCCCTGGAACTTCTTGCGCCACGGTCCGGCGCCATGCGTCGATGCGATGCGATCGACCGCAAGGAAGCCGACGTTGTGACGGTTGCGCGCGAACTTCGCGCCGGGATTGCCCAACCCGACCAGCAGCTTCATGGCAATCCCTCGATGGGCAGGCCAATCGATGCCCGCTCCCGTCGCCCGTTACTTCTTGGCCTTGGCGTCGGGTTTGGCCGCCGCGGCAGGTGCCGCCTTCGAATCGCCGCCTGCAGCCGCGCCGTCGCCACCTGCCGCGCCACCGGCACCCTCGTCGCTCTCGCCCTTGGCCGAGGCACCGGCAATGGTGGCGATGGTGAAGTCACGGCCTTGGATGGTGGGCTGCACGCCCTCCGGCAGCGCCACGGCGGAGATGTGGATCGAGCGGCCGATGTCGAGGCCCTCGAGGTTGATCTCGAACAGCTCCGGCACCTTGTCGGCCGGCGCCCAGACCTCGATCTCGCGGCGCACCACGTTGAGAACGCCGCCGCGCTTGAGGCCCGGCGAGAGCAACTCGTTGAAGAAGCGCACCGGCACCTTGAGCTTGACGCGGTTGTCGGAGCCGATCCGCTGGAAATCGACGTGCAGAGGCGTGTCCCGAACCGGGTCGAGCTGAACGTCGCGCGGAATGGCGCGCAATTTCTGGCCCGCGACATCGAGCTCGAACACGCTGGCGAGGAAGCGGCCCCGGGCGATCAGCTTCGAGAGCTCATTGAGATCGACGGAG
>JBFWQN010000333.1:0-6182 GCA_050249405.1 Hyphomicrobiaceae bacterium
CGGCATGAGTCATCGCGGCTCGATTCTTTGCCTGTCCGGCAGCATCGAGGCCTGGCAGCCGGCCAGCGTCGAGGAGATCGATCGCGCCTGTCTGGAGCCCGTGCTGGCGGAGCGTGACCGCATCGATTTGCTGCTGGTGGGAACTGGCGCCGAGCATCGGCCGTTGACCGGCCCGGTGCGTGAGGCTCTCGCCACGCATGGAATTGGTGTGGACGTAATGACCACGGGGGCTGCGGCGCGTACATACAATATCCTGCTCTCTGAAGGACGCAGGGTCGCAGCCGCGCTGATTGCCACCGACGGACAGCAGGGTCGATGATACCGCCTTCCGGACGGGACGAGGATCGAGCTCGAGGCACGGCCGTCGGTGGCCAAGGCGCGGGAGGCGCTCGCATGGGCTTTCTGTCGAAGCCGACCAGTGCGCTGGTGGCGGGGCTCGCGGCCTCGGGTCTGGCGCTTGCGGTCTGGATGTCGGAAAGCCAGGGTGACGGGCTCGGGCTCGCGTCGTTCCTCGCGCGGCTGGTGCACATCGCGGCTGCGATGATCTGGGTCGGCATGATCTGGTTCGTCAACTACGTACAACTCGCAGCGCTCGGCGAGGCAGACGAGCCCGGCCGTGCGGTGCTGCGGCGCCTCGTCGTGCCGCGAGTGGCAAAGGCATTCCGTATCGCCTCGCATGTCGCGGTGGCGAGCGGCGTCGCGCTGCTGCTCACGACCGGCTACATGCTCGACCGCTGGGTCTTCCCTTCGGCGGTCTACATTCCGGCGGCCCGCGCCGCTCTCATCTGGTCGGGCACGATCGCTGGGCTCGCCATGTGGGCTCTGGCGCATTTCCTCGTCTGGCCGGCGCTCAAGGTCGTGCTGGACGGTGCTTCGTCTCCCGGCGAGGCGGCGCACGCACGGCGGCGGGCTCTATTCGGGGCACGGCTGAATCACGCGCTCTCGATGCCGGTGACGTTCGCCATGGTGGCGGCGGCCCATCTCTATTGATGGCAACGCCGCGCCACAGCCGCGAGCCGATCGCGCCGGCCGTGCGGGAGGCGGCGTTGCGCAGCGAGCCGGACCGCTACGTCGCCGCCACACTCTCGCCCCCTGGCCTGCGCGCCGGGCTTGCGGCCGTCGCGGCCTTTGCGGGCGAGATCGGCCGCATACCCGCGACCGTGAGCGAGCCGATGCTCGGCGACATCCGGCTGCAGTGGTGGCGGGACGCCATTGAGGGTGCGGCCCGCGGCGAGCGAACGGGACACCCGGTGGCCGAGGCCATCGGTGCGGCCGTCGAGCGCCACGGGCTCGACCGAGAGCTTCTGCTCTCCATGATCGACGCGCGTGAGCTCGACCTTTCCGGTGGTCTCGCCCAGGACGATGCCGGTCTCGCCGCGTATCTGGGCGCTACCGACGGGCATCCATTCCGGCTGGCGCTGGCCATCCTGGGGGTGGTGGGCAGCGAGGGCGCGGACCTCGCGACGCATGCCGGCCTCGCCTACGGCATTGCTCGCGGCCTCTCCCGGATGCCCATGCGCATCCACAACGGCGCGCCGGTGTTGACGGCGGAGCGCCTGAAGGCGCACGGCCTCGATCCGGCACGGCTCGCCGATCAGCCTTCCTCGCCGGACACGGAGGCCGCGGTGGAGGAGGTGGCGCGCGAGTTGCGGAGCGTGGCGCGGCAGGCGGTGGCGGAGGCCCGTCAGCGCGCACGGCTGCTGACGAGGGCGCAGCGGTCGGCACTTCTGCCGCTCGTCATGGTCGAGCCATATTTCAAGGCTCAGAGCGGGTGTGTGCTGGTGCGCCAGATGGCCGACGTGGGCCCGCTCGAGCGCTTCGCACGGATCGGTGCCGCGCATCTCACCGGACGGCTCTGACACGAGGAGGCCGATGGCGGGCTCGCCGAAAAGGTGGTCGCTCTGTGCGCTCGCTGCTTTTGCTGCGGCGGTGCTCGCAGCCTCGTGGCCAGTCGCCACACGGGCCGACCCCGCGCCGCCGCGCATCGAGTGGCGGCTCGAGAACCCGTTCCGCTTCTTCACGGACCCGAAGCTGACCGAGGCCCATCGGGCGACGTACGAGGCACTCGGTGATGACGAGCGGCGCGAGCCGGTGCTGGCAGCCGAGCGCGCGCTCGCCGAGCGGCACGGCGGGGAAGGCTGGGCCGCGACGATGCTCGACCAGACCTGCTGGGACCCGGTCGCGAACCGCCATGCGTGCCGGACCGTCCCCGATTATCTCGATCCGAGGAGCCATCGCATCGTCGCCTCCATCAAGGGCGTGCCGGATGCGGGGGGCATCGACTGCACGTGGCTGACAGCGCCGCGCAAGGCGAGGGGAACGGCGCTCACCGTGCCCTGCGACGTGGCCGTGAAGCTCGATATTCCTTATCCCGACGGCGCCGGCGTCAGTGTCGAGGTCGGCGGCCGCCGCGTCGCCGGCGAGAGCGTGCGCATCGAGGATGTGCTCGTCGTCGGCATGGGCGACAGCTTCGGCTCCGGCGAAGGCAATCCGGACGTGCCCGTTCGCTTCTCTCGCGAGCGTGCGGCCGACTACGGCGATCCGGCCAAGGAGCCGCAGCTCGCCGGCTATCCCGCCCGCAGTGGCGACTGGCGGGTGATCGGCGACAAGGCCTTCTCGGACGCCAATCCCCGCTGGCTCGATCAGGCCTGCCACCGCTCGCTCTACTCGCATCAGGTGCGGGTGGCGCTGCAGCTCGCCGTCGAGGCCCCGCAGCGGGCAGTGACCTTCGTCAGCTTCTCCTGCTCGGGCGCCGAGATCGTGCGTGGCCTTTTCCTGCGCTATCGGGGCCACGAATGGGTGCCGACGCCGCCCGATCTCTCGCAGATCTCGGCCGTGGCACGCGAGCAGTGCGACCTCGAGGAGGCGCCCGCCTACGATCTGCCCGAGGCCTATCACATGAAGGGCAAGGTGCCCGAGCTGCAGGGCGGCCTCGTCCTGAAGAAATGCGACAGCGAGCGCGCGCGCAAAATCAATCTGGTGCTCGTGTCGATCGGCGGCAACGACATCGGCTTCGCGCGCCTCGTCGCCAACGCCGTGCTCGCCGACCAGTCGGCGCTTCGCCGTCTCGGCGGCTGGTTCGGGCAGGTGCATGGCTTCGTCGAGGCGCAGCGCCAGCTGGCCGAGCTCGACGAGCGCTACAAGTCGCTCAATCGCGCTCTCCACAACATCCTGCACATTCCCTGGAAGGAGGCCGACCGCGTCCTCCTCGTCTCCTATCCTGCGCTGACGCTGCTCGACGACGGCCGCTCGGTCTGTCCCGACAGCCGCGCCGGCATGACCGTCTCCGCCGACTTCGCGCTCTCGGCGAGCAAGGCGCGCGATGCGATGACGGCCGCCGATCGTCTCGAGCGCGTGATGCGCGACACCAGCCGCCTGCACGGATGGACGTTCGTCGGCGCCCACCGGTCGCGCTTCAATGGGCACAGCATCTGCGCGGGTTGGATCGACAGCGCGGTCTCGACCGCCGACGACCTGCGACTCCCGCGCAAGATCAATGGCAGGTGGGACCCCTTCAACCCGGCGAGCTATAGGGCCTATGCCTCGCGGCAGCGCTGGTTCCGCACGCCCAACGACGCCTTCATGACCGGGCATTTCCACGTCAGCGAATCGATCCTGCAGAAGGCGTTGCCGACCAAGACCATGAGCTGGTTCCAGGTGCTGCTGGCGAGCCTCTATTCGGGCGCCTTCCACCCGACCGCCGAGGGGCAGGCCGCCATCGCCGATGCCGTGGTGCTCGAGGCCCGCCGTGTGCTCGGCAAGTACGCCGACCGGGCGGAGCGGCCGGTCGCGACCCCGACGTCCGCGACGGGAGATGTACAATAGAGGCTGCCTCGGGAATGGCTGGCGCGGCCCGCATCCCTGCAAGAGAGAAGCTGTAGATGGACGCGGCGCGGGGGCGGCACGGCGCGCGGAATCCTGCTAACGAATGGACATGGAAGCCTATCTCGATCTCATGCGCCGCGTGCGCGATCACGGCGTGAGGAAGTCCGACCGCACGGGCACGGGCACGCTCAGCGTGTTCGGACACCAGATGCGCTTCGACCTCGCGCAGGGGTTCCCGCTGGTCACGACCAAGCGGCTGCACCTGAAGTCGATTTTCCACGAGCTGGTCTGGTTTCTCCGTGGCGATACCAACATCGCCTACCTGAAGGAGAACGGCGTCAGCATCTGGGACGAATGGGCCGGCGAGAACGGCGATCTCGGCCCCGTCTATGGCAAGCAATGGCGCTCGTGGGCGGCTCCCGACGGCCGGACCATCGACCAGATCGCCGAGGTGGTCGAGACGCTGAGGACCAGCCCCGACAGCCGTCGCATGATCGTCACGGCCTGGAACCCGGCGGACATTCCGGACATGGCGCTGGCCCCGTGCCACTGCCTGTTCCAGTTCTACGTGGCCGAGGGCCGGCTCTCCTGCCAGCTCTACCAGCGGTCGGCCGACATCTTTCTCGGCGTGCCCTTCAACATCGCGAGCTATGCGGCGCTGACGATGATGATGGCGCACGTCACGGGTCTGAAGCCCGGCGACTTCGTGCACACGCTCGGCGACGCGCACCTCTATCTCAACCACCTCGATCAGGCCGATCTGCAACTCTCGCGCGCGCCGCGGCTGTTGCCGAGGCTCACGCTCGATCCGGCCGTGAAGTCGATCTTCGATTTCCGCTACGAGGACTTCCACGTCGAAGGCTACGACCCCCATCCGCACATCAAGGCGCCGGTGGCGGTGTAGGTGGCGAAGCCGTGGCCCGTGGAGGTCGGATGTCTCGTTCAGGTGTGACCTGTGCCGCCATTGTCGCCCGCTCGCGCGACAAGGCCATCGGACGCGACAATGCGCTGCCCTGGCATCTCGGCAGCGATCTGCGCCGCTTCAAGGTGCTCACGATGGGCAAGCCCATGATCATGGGGCGGCGCACCTTCGCCTCGATCGGACGGCCGCTTCCGGGGCGCGCCAGCATCGTGCTCACGCGCGATCCGGCTTTCGCTGCGGCAGGGGTGATGATCGCGCGATCGAAGGCCGAGGCCTTGGCGCTGGGCGAGGCCGAGGCGCTGCGCATGGGAGCGGAAGAGATCATGGTCATCGGTGGGGAGGAGGTGCTCCACCTGCTGGCGGATGTGATCGGCCGCATCTATCTGACCGAGGTGGATACCGTTGTTGGATCCGCCGCCGATGCACATTTCGATTTCGACGCGAGCGGCTGGCGGGAGGTCTCGCGGGAGCATGTCCCGGCCTCGTCCACCGATGACCACGCCTCGACGTTCATGGTGCTGGAGCGGCTCGGGTCCTAGTGACCTTACCTGTGTCGCGAGAATTGCAATCGAGGGCCTGCACGCCTAACAATCGCGGTCGCGCCGCTTGCTCGAGCCCGGCGCCACCCGCCATCCCAACGGAACCGCAGCCGATGTCCACCCAATCCGCGCCCGTGCCGAAGCCCGGCATTCTCGACATCGCGCCCTATGTGCCGGGCGAGAGCACGGTTCCTGGCGGCATCAAGCCGATCAAGCTGTCGTCGAACGAGACGCCGCTCGGGCCGAGCCCCAAGGCCATCGAGGCCTACAGGGCGCTGGCGGGCGAGCTCGAGCGCTATCCGGACGGCTCGGCAGCGGCGTTGCGCAAGGCGATCGGTGGCGTCTATGGCCTCGATCCCGCCCGCATCGTGTGCGGCTGCGGCTCGGACGAGCTTTTGAACCTGCTGGCGCACGCCTACCTGGGCCACGGCGACGAGGCGGTGTTCACCGAGCACGGCTTCCTCGTCTACCGGATCGTGACGCTCGGCAACGGCGCCAAGCCCGTCGTCGTCAAGACGCGAAACTATGCCTGCGATGTCGACGCCATGATCGCGGCGCTGACGCCGCGCACGAGGATCGTGTTCCTCGACAACCCGAACAACCCGACCGGAACCTACATCCCGTTCAGCGAGGTGCGCCGTCTGCACGCGGCCATGCGGCCGGACACGGTGCTGGTGCTCGATTCGGCCTATGCCGAGTACGTCCGGCGCAACGACTACGAGGCAGGCATCGAGCTGGTGGCGATGTCGAGGAACGTGGTCATGACGCGCACGTTCTCGAAGATCTATGGCCTTGCGGCGCTCCGGCTCGGCTGGGCCTATTGCCCCCCGGCCATCGCCGACGTGCTCAACCGCATCCGTGGGCCGTTCAACGTCACGGCGCCGGCCATCGCCGCC